>CAYYBI010000211.1:0-3786 GCA_964469835.1 uncultured Rhodospirillaceae bacterium | reverse complement strand
ACCGGATGTCCGCTGTTGGGGGAAGACCGGAAGTCGATCTGGCTGGCCGGAAGGTCCGCTTATAGCCAACAGCGGACACTGCGCTCGCTTTTTGCCTGGTGCCCGTGCCTATCAAGCAGTGCGCAATATCTAGTCTCGCACCGGCTCTATTCTGAATTCGCCGTTGGCCGGGGGTACGACGGCTCTTTCGGCCGACGGTTCGACCTGCGGCACCCAATCGTAGGGAAAGCGGTAGGCCCTAAAGATGTCGCTGAAGAACAAATCCTCGCGGTCCATGAGATTGTAGGGGCTGATATACTCCCAGACGATTTCGCAGTCCGGCGTGACCTCGATAAGCCGGCCGCGGCGCGACTCCGTAATCAGGGTATTGCCGTTCGGCAGACGCTGGGCCGCGCTCTCGTACCGGCTGTAGAAGCGGGCTTCTTCGCCGTCGGGAAAGCCCTGCCTCATCGCCGAGAACTCCCAGACGATCTCGAGAGACAGTGGGTCGAACTCGAGCACGCGCGAATGGTCGCGCAAGGCGTTCCAGGTGCCGTCCGGCGCACCGGGGTTCGGCTCGCCGTAGCCGGCCGCTCCGCCATTGTCGAAGACTAGGATATTGCCCGCGCCGGGCAGGCCCTTGGGGATCATGTGCGCGTGGTGCGGGCCTATAACGCATCCCATTTCCTTCAGCGCAGGCTCACGGTCGTAATACGGCCCCATCTTCCAGACAATCTCGCCGGTCTTCTTGGAGATGATGTAGACCATCGTGCCGCGGTCGTCGGTGATGATGTTCTCGGGATCGAACCGGTCGTCGCCGGCGTCGAACCATTTGTTCTGCCCGACATAGGAGGCGGTGTTCTGAAACACGCCGTTCTGGTTGCGGCAGCGGCGCATGATCGCGTTTCGGTAGGCGTCGTTGAACCCAAACTGCTCAAAATTCTCCGCCGGCATCCAGTCCCAGACCACCTCGCCGTCCCAGGTCACCTCGATCATCCGCGACGCGCGGGGCAGGAAATCGCGCGTGATCTCCGGCCATTCCCCGGTCCGATAGCTCAGCATCAAGGTCTTGGCGTTTTCCAGCTTGGGCGTCATGTCGGGCACGTAGTAGCCGACCGGGCAGCCCTCGCGGACGATGTCGTGATTTTGCCGGGCGGACCAGTGCGTCTTGCCGCCGAACTCCATTTCCACCGCCTTACCGAACTTCCATTCGATCGTACCGTCCCATGCCTCCTGTACGACGTCGTCAGCGCCGAACTCGTGTTCGTAGGCGTCGGTGATCCGCCCGACCTGTCCGCCGAGGATGCTGCCGCCAGGCAGCATGTTCACCATGAAGTTAGTGTATTTGGGCCAGGTCCGGAGCGTGTTGCCGTTCATGTCGACGAGGACCGCGCCGACGCCTTGTTTCTTTGAAGGGTACAGCGTGAATCCACTAAAGCATTTTTCTGGTTTGTAAATCGTGGTGCCGGTCGGGAATACGGTTTGCATATCTCTTGCTTTCGAATGAAGAAGTTTCGATTTGCTGTCGCGGATAGCTTAACTCAGAATAAGCAGAAATTACGCTGGCAACAAAAACATGGGGACCGCGCGGGCGCCTTCTATGTTCGGTGGCTGGGCCATGGGCTGCGGTGAAGGGACAGACGCAAGTAAAGATTTCTGCCAACTTCCGCTCAGGGTCATAACCGGAAGTCGAGCGCAGTCGCTTGAATGTCCGGTATTGGAGGTGAAGCAGACGTAATCCACACGAAAGCGGACTCCCGAGTTTTTGGGCTGGGATAGAAAGGTGAGTTTTTGGGGGCCGCTAGAGAGGTGGAACTAGCGCAATCACACGAAGGCCGCAGGGGTGGGCTAGGGGTTGCGCGGATACGTCACGGCAAAGTTTCGTCATGTAAGGCTAACGCACCGCTTCGCCGCCTTGTTGCACCACCTGGCAGACGTTCGCCGGGAATTCTTTATCGCCTACACGATTGATCACCACGTAACCTACGGCGAGTTTTCCCTGGAGCGGTTCTCCGCGCGCCTCGAAGTAAATGTTGAGGGCGAGACAATCCAGTTCCGAGGAATGATTATTCCCGGCGTGGCCAGGACCAGCTGACAGAACAAGTGCCGCAATTATGCTCAACGCGCCAGCGGCGGACCGCACGCCGAACAAAGTCTCTGCCAAAGAAACACTCCCGTGTAATACCCATTCAGGTAACGCCGACACCGGTGCAGAATGCGCGCTCGCCTCGACCCGTATGCACAACTACGCGAACACTGTCGTCAGCGCCATATTCGAAATCACCTCACGAGACTTGACGACCGCCTCTGCCTCAGTCGCGGCGAATTCTGCTCTCATCTGGGCCAGTTCCAATTCCAACCACTCAAGCTCAAGACACTAGAGCAAAGAAACATGATAAACGGTAATCACAGTAAGCGATTCCCGTTGATTCTGATGGGCTCTATACCGTAATTGCGTATGCGGGCTGTCGCGGGTCCGCGCCTGATCGGAAAAACCCTTTATTTGGCTCATAAAGGACGGCTTCGACCGAAGCGAGACGGCGTGAATATGCGGGAAATGTTTCGATCTTATGGCCGAGCGAGACGAGTTCGTCAGAGGTTGTCGTTGGGAAACGATCCTCCAATCCTAAAAGACCGGGATAGTGATTGTAGGGCGCAAAAGAATTCGGAAAACTCATACTGATGAAGCGTGGCGCATCGATTGCCTCTTGTATATCCATTCCGAAGTGAAACGCGTTAAGGACAACCTGCAACATCGCCTGGACCTGGCTGTCGCCGCCGGGTGCCCCGAACGGCATTACCGAACCATCGTCGCGAAGCAGGATTGCCGGGTTAGGCGTCAGTCGTGGCCGCTTTCCCGGAGCCACCCCTGAAGGATGGTTGGGATCGGGCCGCGATTGGGTGCCGCGGCCCGAAGGGACAATACCGAGTCCCGGCACGACCGGCGCACGCCACGAAGCATCGGACGGCGTCGCTGAAAACGCATTTCCCCAACGATCGACGACGCACAGATAGGACGTATCCGGATCGCGTTCCGATGGCGTCGTGGCGGCCTGCGGCATTTCACTATTGTGATAAAGGTTCGGCGGCATATCGGGCATCGCAACCTTGCGATCGATGCCCCCGACCCGTTTCTCGATATGCTCCGCCGATAACAAGGTGTCCAGGCCAACATCGACAAAAAGCGGGTCGCCATAGTGATATTCACGATCGGCAAAGGCGCCTTTCAGAATTTCTGTAATGAGGTGGATGTATGCGGGTTCATTGTGTTTGAGGTCATCGAGCCCGGCTCGTTCAACCATCAGCAATGCTTGCGCAAGCATTGGACCCTGACACCAGGGTCCACACGTAATCACCTGGAAGTCGCGCCAGCGGGTGATGACCGGCTCTTCGTAACGTGAGTGAAAGTTCGCCAAATCTTCGAAGGAAAGATAGCCGCCTTCCTCCTCTTGATGTTTCGCAATCCTTACAGCGATATCACCGGCGTAAAATGCCGTACGGGCCGCTTCAAGGCCCGCAAGGCGTCCTTTCGTCGCCGCGGCGCGTTCCTCATCGGCCATGTACTGGATAGTCGCCGCAAGATCGGCCTGGACGAAACGCTCGTTGAGCTTGACCGCGCGGCCTTGAGGTTGAAACAACTTCGCGTTTGTAGGCCACCGGCGATAATCTTCCTCATGCTTGGCAAATTCATTCGCGAGAAACTCACCGACGGCAAAACCTTCTTTCGCAAAACGGATCGCGGCGGCCGCCACGTCGCCGAATGACATCGTGCCGAAATCACGCAATGCGATGATCCAGGCATCGGGG
>CAYYBI010000210.1:0-5942 GCA_964469835.1 uncultured Rhodospirillaceae bacterium | reverse complement strand
GAACCGCCGGGCGCACGCGCGCGCGTCGGCCTGTCGGGATTGACCCTGGCGGAATATTTCCGCGACGAAGAAGGCCAGGACGTGCTGTTTTTTGTCGATAATATCTTCCGCTTTACCCAGGCCGGGTCGGAAGTGTCGGCGATGTTGGGCCGCATCCCGTCGGCGGTGGGCTACCAGCCGACGCTCGGCACCGACATGGGTATGCTGCAGGAACGCATCACCACCACGAAAAAGGGATCGATCACCTCGGTGCAGGCGATCTATGTGCCTGCGGATGACCTGACCGATCCGGCGCCGGCGACCGCGTTCTCGCATCTGGATGCGACGACGGTGTTGTCGCGCCAGATCGCCGAGCTGGGCATTTATCCGGCGGTCGATCCGCTCGATTCCACCAGCCGAATTCTCGATCCGCGAATTGTCGGCGACGAGCATTACCAGGTCGCGCGCGATGTGCAGCGCATCCTGCAAAGCTATAAATCGTTGCAGGAAATCATCGCCATTCTCGGCATGGACGAATTGTCCGAAGATGACAAACTGACGGTGACGCGGGCCCGCAAGATCCAGCGCTTCCTGTCGCAACCATTCCATGTGGCGGAAGTCTTCACCGGGTCGCCCGGCAAGCTGGTCGATATCGAAGATACCATCAAGAGCTTCCAAGGCATCATCGCCGGCGAATACGATGACTTGCCGGAACAGGCATTCTACATGGTGGGCTCGATCGACGAAGCCATCGAGAAAGCCAAACAAATGGCGGCGGAGGCGGCTTAGCGCCGCAAGGAGAAGAGTCCGTGGCGGACAAAGTGAATTTCGAATTGGTGTCTCCCGCAGAGCTTCAGCTGTCCCAGGAGGTCGACATGGTTGTCGTTCCGGGCGCGGAAGGGGACTTCGGGGTTCTTGCCGACCATGCGCCGGTAATATCGACGGTGCGGCCGGGTACGATCACCGTATTCGAAAACGGCACGGCGAGTGCGCGCATATTCGTCGCGGGCGGCTTTGCGGAAGTAACCGCAGAACGCTGCACGGTGCTTGCCGAAAACGCAGAACCTTTGGATGAAATCGATCGTTCCGCGGTGGAGAGCCGTCTCGGGGAGCTGCGGGAAGATTTGGGCAGTGCCCGTGACGATGCCGAACGGCAAAAAATGGCGGCGGCTATTGTAATTGCGGAAGCGATGCTGGAAGCGCTGGACGCACAGATTTACGAATAGGCTTGCAAGCTGCCGCAAAGAAATGGCCGCCGGAAGGCGGCCTTTTTTGTGCGCTCGCCGGATCAGGCGGTCAGGTCAAGCAGGGATCCCGGATCGACGATGCCGCCTTGATTACGGCCAGCCAGTTGCCGGTTGCCGGCCTGCTCTGCGGCGGTGGGCTTTGATCCGGGTCGCGTCTCGTCCGTGACGTCCGCCCGCTGCTCCCTCTTCTCGGCCTCCTCTGTGGCCTTTTGCTCGCGCAATTCCTGGCGCGCCTGTTGTATCTTGGCGTCCGCTTGAGTGGCGACTTGCCGGTCCTGCGATGACGGCTGCGCCGGGGCGAGGGCGGCCCGTTTGACGGTTTCCAGCTTTCGGATCGTCGCTTGCGGATTGTTGGGAATCTCGCTGGTGTCGATCTTCACCTCGCCGCCGACCGCATAGGCCCGTCCATCGGGTCCGCGCTCGGTCTCGAATGATACCTGGCCCGCATACGGGCCGCCGGCGGATTTATGCGCCTGTTCGTGGGCGCGTACTTCGCGATCACGCTTCTTGAGCCGTTCGACTTCCTTGCGGTCCTCTTCGGTGAGGCCATCCGGTCCCTTTTCTTCCGCGCTCTTCTTTTCGGGAACGGCTTCCTCGTTCTCAGGAGCCGTTTGCGGCGAATCCGGATCTTCGGATTCCTGTGCCGCGGACTGCCCGCTCAGATCAATAAGAGGCGCTGCACTGCTGGCGCCACGGACCGGGGATGCGCCGGGATCAGTCGCTTGTGACGCCTGATTCCCGGTTGTACGATCGGGAATGGCGGTCAATCGGCCGAATCCCGCGCTAGGGGGGCCGGCCGGCGTAAAAATCGGATTCGCGACCGATATTTTCACGATAGTCTCCGCGGGCAATAAATTTCGACGCCGTATTCCCGTTAAGCATTCCCTGTGAGCGGGCGACTCTTCGCCGTCGCCGCCCTCTCCTCCACGACATCAATTTTGGCCGCGGCTTGGTTAAGATTTTGTAACCACTTGGGGCAGTGGTGTCAGGATTTCCGGGCGACCGACTCGACCAGATCGCGAAACTCGTCAACCACGGCGCGGTAAATATCGCGCTTGAATGGAATAATCCTATCGACCAGCGTATCGATGCCGATCCAGCACCATTCCGTGAATTCCGGCTTGTGGGCGTTGATGTCGATGTCATCATCGGTGCCGGTATACCGCAGGGCGAACCACCGCTGTGACTGGCCGCGGTAACGGCCTCGCCAGACCTTGCCGGCGACGTCTTTCGGCAAATCGTATTGCAGCCATCCTGCGCTTACGCCAATGATCTCGGCCTTGTCGGTGCCGGTTTCTTCGGCGAGTTCCCGAATTGCCGCCTGTTCTGGTGTTTCCCCTGCATCGATTCCGCCCTGAGGCATCTGCCAATGGTCGCCGGGAACGTCGATGCGTTTGCCGACAAAGATGTCGCCGTCGCTGTTTATCAGCATCAAACCCACGCATGGCCGATAGAGCGGATGCGCTGTGTCGCGTTTCGCCATCCTGCCTATTTCCGGCTCTGGACCGCCGCCGACACCGGGGCGAGGACGAAGCCTTTGTGGGACAGGGTGTCGAGCCAAGGCCGCAAAACGCGCACGGTTACAGGATAGGAATGCGCCGTGCCAATCGCCAAACCACGCTCCTTGGCGCGGGCCTCAAGCTTGGAGAGGTTTTCCTCGATTGCATCCTGGGCCGGCTCACGATCGAGAAACAAATAGTTGGCGGCGACCGGCAGGCCGATTTCGTCGGCGATGGTCTTGGTTTGGCCAAGCGGATTCTCACGTGTATCGAGCAGCATCAATCCCCGAGCCTTGAGTTCCGAAAGGATCGGCGTCAATGCGCGCGGCTTTGTCGCGAAACCCGATCCCATATACACCGATACGCCGACATATCCGGTAACACGGCTCAAGACCCACTCAAGCTGCCGCAGGTTCTGGTCGATGGATACGTTGGTCAGAAGGGTATGCGGCCCGGGGTCGTTGCGCGGAAAGTCCACCGGCTCCATAGGAAGGTCGAGCAAGACTTCATGTCCCAGGCGACGGCTCGCTTCAATCAGTGCGTCCAGGTTTTCGCCGAACGGTGCGAAGGACAGAGAGACCGCCCCAGGCAGGATTTCAATCGCTTGCTGCGTTTCCTTGGCGGAAATTCCAAGCCCCATCAGGATGATGACGATCCGGGGCCGTTTTTCAACCTGGCTGAAGGGCCGGGCATAGACCCGCCACGCGGCACGGCCATCCTTGCCGATGATCGGCAAGGGCCCCAAATCGGTTTTTTCCAACAATGCAGGGTCGGGGTGCGGATGCAGCCCCGCCAGCGCCGTCTCATTTTTGGCGCCGGGTGTCGTCGGCGCGTTCGCGGCGGGTTGGGCGGCTGCAGGGTCACCCTCTGACGATGGCGCCGCCGGTGCGCCCTCATCTTCCGGGGCCGCCTCACGGAACTTCGAAAGCGCCAACGAGGCGCGGGGTGGGGTGCCGTGTGTTGCCGCGGATTGGTCGTAGGTCAGGTAGAGCCAAGCCGTGCCGCCGATCAAGGTTGTGAGGCATAGGATCCAAGCCACCAACACCAAGGATCCGAACACGCGCGCGCCCCGGGGTTCGCGCGCCGGCGGAGTCACGGACCCTGTGCCGCCGGCCTTGGATTTGCGGGACGGAAGTTTCAGGGCGGTTGAACCTTAATTCACCATCCGACTTCGGAACATCGCGATGCCGCGCAACAAATCCAGCGCTCGGGCCAATTGGAAATCTTCCGACGCGGCCTTCGCCTTTGCATCCTCGGCCGAGACATCCGGTTTATCCGACGAGTCCGGTTTCTTTTTGTCTTCCGGTTTTTTTTCGTCCTCGTTTTGAAGGGCGCCGCGAAGATCGCGCTCGGAACGTCGTGTCACCGGGGCATCGACCGGCACGATCCGCGCTTGCGCGACCTCAATGTCCGGTTTGATGCCTTTTGCCTGGATCGATCGGCCGCTCGGCGTGTAATACCGCTGCGTGGTCAACTTGATGGCACCGCTGCGACCGAGTGGAATGATCGTCTGCACCGACCCCTTACCGAAGGTCTTCGTGCCGACAATGATTGCCCGCCGATGGTCCTGGAGCGCGCCGGCAACGATCTCGGAAGCGGATGCGGAACCGCCGTTGATCAACACGATTATCGGTTTGCCGTCCGTCAGATCGCCCGATGTCGCATTGAAGCGTTGACCTGTGTCTTCATGGCGTCCGCGCGTCGAGACGATTTCGCCCTGATCCAGGAAACTGTCGCTCACCGTTACAGCCTGGTCCAGCAAGCCACCTGGGTTGTTGCGGAGATCAAGCACATAGCCCATCAGGTCGCCGCCGAGTTTTTTCTTCAGCTTGTCGATCGCCCGCTTCAGACCCTTATCGGTTTGCTCGCTGAAGCTGCTGATACGGATATAGCCGATCTTGCCCTCGGGGCGCGACCGTACGCTCTGAATGCGAATCCGGTCCCTGGTGATCGAAACGTCGAAGGGTTTTTTCGCGCCACGGCGAATGGTGAGTTTGATGGCGGTTTTGACCGGGCCGCGCATCTTGGTCACGGCTTCGCTCAGGGTGAGGCCCTGGATCTGTTCGCCGTCGATATGGGTAATCAGGTCGCCTGGCTTCAAGCCGGCGCGATCGGCGGGTGTATCGTCGATCGGCGAGACCACCTTGACGTAGCCTTTTTCCATGGTGACCTCGATCCCGAGGCCGCCAAACTCCCCCTTGGTCTGGACCTGCATGTCGCGGAACCGCCTCTTGTTGAGGAAGGCGGAATGCGGATCCAGGTGGGTAAGCATGCCGGTGATGGCGGCTTCGATGAGTTCCTCATCCGATTTTTCTTCGACATAGTCCTTGCGCACGCGCTCGAACACATTGCCGAACAACTCGAGCATGCGATAGGTCTCGGGTTTATCGGGGGCCGCTAAGCCGGCGGGCGTCGGGATCAGAAAAAATGCACCGACAAGTGCTCCAATCGCCATCGCTGTGAACAGTTTAGGCATATCGCGCTTCATACCAGCACGTTCCTCTCTAAGCTTCTCGTTCCAACAATTGCTCTCATAATTCCGAAGCCGTGGAGCATGTTCGCCTTATCCTCTCGCCTTGCTTGCGGATTGGGCAAACCAGGGCTGCGGATTGACCGGCTGCCCGCGGCGGCGAAGTTCGACATAAAGCTGTGGCGTTCCATCCTTCGATCTGGCCATCACGCCCACCGGCTCACCGGCGAGCAGCCATTGTCCGACAGTGCCGTCAACCTGGGCCAGCCCGGCGAGTAAAGTATGATATCCACCGTCATGCTCAATAATCAATATTTGCCCATAACCGCGGAACGGGCCCGCAAACACCACTCTGCCGTCATGCGGCGCAATGATCCGGGCCGCCGGTCTCGTGGCAATCGTGATACCTCTGGAAGTGTTACCATATCCTGTATTTTCACCATAGCGCCGAGTTATTTGGCCACGCGCAGGAAATGTGATCGGACCGCGCCGGGGAAAAGGCCTTAGCAATGCCGGTTTTGGTAGCGTCAGGCGGGCTGTTTGTTGGGGGCCCGTTTCGCGCTGCTGGCGCGGCGTGCCCGCGTCGCGTCCCCGTCTGGCCATGGGCGCCGTGCGCGGTGGCGGCGGCCGGTCCTCTTTGAGACGCTGAAAAAGCTCCTTAAGATTGCGCGCCTCGCGGGCGAGTTTCTTCATTCTTCTCGTATTTCGGCGCTTTTCGGCCTCTGTTTGCTTGAGCAGCGTGTCTTT
>CAYYBI010000209.1:0-4461 GCA_964469835.1 uncultured Rhodospirillaceae bacterium | reverse complement strand
CTGGTCATCGCGGCCCCGGAGCTGACGGGCGCCCCGCTCCAACGGACCGTCACGCTGGCTCACTCGTCGTCGTAGCGGTAGTGATCCCAGAGGTTGCGGAGAAACTCCGCATCGTGGCGGCGCAGGATAATCACGGCGATGCAGAGCAGCGCGACGAGGAGCGCGAAGGGCAGCTTGCTGATGTCGAACGCGGTGAGGTGACCGATGATCGCGCCGAACATGACGCCGACCGACCACCAGCCCATGGCGAACCCGTGTTCCTCGCGCGGGTAGATATCGAGCAGGATGTGATGCGACATGGGCACCAGCGCCGCGCCGAACATGCCCTGCAGGAAGCGATAGGTAACGATCTCGGCGAGGGAATCGGAGCTTCCAGCCAGCATCGAGAAGATCAAAAAACCGATGATGACGATGATCAGGAAGCGCCGGCGGCCAACCCGGCGGCTGATCCAGCCGACCGGCGGCGTGGCGATAGCCACCGCGATGAGATAGGCGGTCAGTACCCAGGACACCTCGTCCTGGGAGACGGACAGCGAGCCCTGCATGCTGGGCAGGGCGACCGCGGCGAGCAGCGTGTCCATACCCTGCAGCCCGGATGCCAGAACGGTGCCGACGAGAATCAGCCCGCGGAAACGTACGTGTTCGGAAGCATCGGAGCTGACTGCGGTCATGTGAAGTCGGGTGCGGTCCTGTAGCGGCCCGGAAGCATGCCGGCCGGGAGTGGGGGCGTCGGCCCGGTCAGGCTGGGAGTATAGAACAAAACACACGGTCGCAACGCTGCCGCGTGCGAAACGGGGCTAAGCTGGTGTCGCTGCCGGTGTGGACGCACTCTGGCGTATGCGTTAGCCGCCAAGAGGAGCCTGGGATTTTGTCTGATCTATTTCGTTTTGTTGCGAGCCCGCCGAAACAAATACCGCCGGCCGGCGCGTGTGACAGCCATACGCACATCTTCGGGCCGATGGATACTTATCCGTATATGGCGGGGCGATCCTATACGCCGATGGACGCATTGGTGGATGACGCGAAGTCGATGCTGCAAACGCTTGGGCTCGACCGGGTGGTTCTCGTCCAGCCGAGCCCGTATCGTGCCGACAACCGATGTCTACTCGATGCGCTACCGAAGTTCGGCGCGGCCGCGCGGGGTGTCGCGGTGATCGACGACAATGCGCCGGATGCCGAGCTGCGCCGCCTCGACGCGGCGGGTGTGTGCGGTATCCGGCTCAATATCGCGTCGGGGGGCAATCCCAGTGATCTGCCGCTCGATGTCCGGATCGATCGGCTGGCAACCCGCATCGCCGGACTGGGCTGGCATCTTCAATTGTTCGTGCAGCCCGATGATTTGGTGGCGCTGGAACCGACCTTGTCCGATTTGCCGGTCCCGCTGGCGGTTGACCATATGGGGCTGATTTCCAGCACGGTCGTTCCCTATCACCCGGCCCATACGACACTGCTGCGGCTACTCGACGGGGGCCATTGCTGGGTCAAACTATCGGGGGCCTACCGGCTCAGCGGCAGCGACACGGAATTCGATTCCGTCGAGCCGCTTGCACGGTCCCTGGTGGAAAAATGTCCGGAACGGCTGGTCTGGGGCTCCGACTGGCCGCACACGCCGCAGCATTCGGGCGCACCCGACGGGCCGGGCACGCGACGGCCATACCGAAGGATCGACACCGGTCAATTGCTCGATCTGTTGTCCGATTGGGTTCCGGATCCGGCGACCCGTGCTCGGATCCTGGTGGAGAACCCGGCGCAGCTCTACGGCTTCGAGGACGTTTCCTGAGCCGGCGCACCGCTCCGGGCACGCCGCGGTTCGGCTTGCCGCGCCGCCGCACTGGCTTATGATGTCCACCGGCAATCGCCATATCCACACCGGCCAGATCCACACCGGAAAGACGAGGGAGTCCGACGTTCCGTGAGTAAATCCCATGCGCTTGGCGTTGATATCGGCGGCACATTTACCGATGTCATCGTGTTCGATCAGGCGAGCGGCGCGGTCTATAAGGCGAAGGAACTGACGACCCACGACGATCCCGCACGGGGCGTTATTCAAGGAGTCCGAAAGGCGCTCGGCACGGCGGTAACGGCCGCGGATCTTTACCGTACCGTGCATGCGACGACGCTGTTCACCAACGCGCTGATCGAGCGTAAGGGTGCGGTCACCGGGTTGATCACCACCGAGGGCTTTCGCGACGCGGTCGAGATCGGCCGCGAGCGCAAATACGAGCTCTACGACCTCAATATCGCCAAACCGGCACCGTTGGCGCCGCGCGACCGCCGGCTGGAAGCGCGCGAGCGGATGGACGCGGCGGGCCGCGTGGTGACACCGCTCGACGAGGATTCGCTGCTCGCGGCGGCGGCGGCGCTGGTCGGGCAGGGGGTGGAGTCTGTCGCCATCGTGTTCCTGCATTCCTATGCCAACCCGGCGCATGAGGAAGCGGCGGCCGCGGCGGTTGCCCGCGCCTATCCCGATCTATTCGTCACCACCTCCCACGAAGTCGCGCCGGAGATCCGCGAATACGAGCGCTGTTCGACCGCCGTCATCAACGCCTTCTTCAAGCCGCTGGCGGATTTCTATATCGAACGGCTGGCCGGACAGGTCGCGGGGCTCGGCGCCGATGCGCCGTTCTTCATGATGCTGTCCAATGGTGGACTGACCCATGTGGCGGAGGCCAAGCGGACGCCGGTGCAACTGCTCGAATCCGGTCCGGCCGCCGGGGCCCTGGCCGGCGCCTATTTCGGCGGATTGTCGGGCGAGCGCAACATCCTGGCCTTCGACATGGGGGGCACCACCGCGAAGCTGGCGCTGGTCGAGGAGGGCGAGCCGCATGTCACCTACCGGTTCGAGGCGGCGCGCGAGAAGCGCTTCATGGAAGGCAGTGGCCTGCCGGTCAATATCTCGACCATCGAATTGATCGAAATCGGCGCGGGCGGCGGCAGCATCGCCCATGTGGACACGCTGGAACTGTTGAAGGTAGGCCCGCGCAGCGCCGGTTCGCAGCCGGGGCCGGCGTGTTACGCGCAAGGGGGGACCGAGCCTACCGTGACCGATGCGGATCTGCTGCTGGGCTATCTCAACGCGGACTTTTTCGCCGGCGGCGAGATGAAGATCGATCGGGCCGCGGCGGAAGCGGCGATGCAGCCGCTGAGCGACCGGCTCGGCCTGTCGCTGACCGAGATCGCCTGGGGCATCCACGACGTGGTCAACGAAAACATGGCGAGCGCGGCGCGGGTGCACATCGCCGAGATGGGTAAGGATCCGCGCGGCTACACGCTGCTGGCGACCGGCGGCGCGGGGCCGGTGCACGCCTTCTACGTGGCGCGCAAACTGGGGATCAAGCGGTTGCTCTGTCCGGTCGCGGCTGGCGTAGCCTCGGCGCTCGGGCTGCTGATGGCGCCGGCTCGAGTCGACCGGTCTGCCACCGTTGCCGTGCAATGGGAGGATATCGATTGGCCGACGCTCGACGCCGGCTTCGCGCGGCTCGAGAAGGACGCGGCGCAAGTCATTGAGGAAACGGGACTTGATCCAAAGAGCGCCTCTGTAACGCGGCTGGCGGATATGCGGTTCGTGGGGCAAGGCTTTGAGGTGGTGGTGACGCTGCCGCCCGGACCTTATGACGCGGCTTCGGCAACGGGTATCCAGACGGCCTTCGAGGACGCTTACCGCCAGACCTTTTCCCGGGTGCCGCCGGACGTGATTATCGAGATCATCAACATCCGCGTGTCGATGCGGGCGCCGGTGCCGGGCTCGGGTATCGTCTTCAATGCGGGATCGGGTGGGCCCGCGACGCCCAAGGCGCATCGGCCTGTTTATTTCCCGGAGGCCGGTGATTACGTGGACACGCCGGTGTACGACCGCGCCATTCTACCCGCTGGTGAAGCGATCGCCGGCCCGGCAATCGTCGAGGAGAGCGAATCCACCCTGGTGGTCGGTCCGGACGCGACGATGCAGGTCGACGGCAGCGGCAACCTGATTGTCGAGCTGGAGGATGGGTAGGGTGGTTCCGTGTGTTTTAATTTGTGGCTCAGATTTGTTTCGGCCCAAATCCGCTGTCATTCCCGCGCAAGCGGGAATCCAAATTGGTGCTGTGCGTTTCTGGATGCCCGCCTTCGCGGGCATGACGGCTGATAATTTTGGCGCTCTGCCACGTCGAGTGGGTTAGGACCTGTTATGCAGAAAGCGGACAAAACGAACGCGGCCTTCGATGCGATCACGCTCGAAGTACTGTGGACGCGGCTGATTTCGGTGGTCGACGAGGCGGCGGCGGCGCTGCTGCGCACCTCGTTCTCGACGGTGGTGCGGGAATCGCATGATTTCTCCTGCGTCATCACCGACGCCACCGGGCGGTCGCTGGCCCAGGCGACCGACAGCATTCCGTCCTTCATCGGCACCTTGCCGCGCACCATCCAGCATTTTCTCGACGAGAGCCCGGCGGAAGAACTGGAGCCGGGCGATATCATCGC
>CAYYBI010000208.1:0-14710 GCA_964469835.1 uncultured Rhodospirillaceae bacterium | reverse complement strand
GCGTCGTCCAGGTTGGAGACGGTTCCAACCGGACCGTCGAGGGTGGCAAGCAGCCCGGCCAAAGGCTCGGGGCACGCGAGTATAACGGTGGCGCCCGACAATGCCAGCAGCAACGCGTAGCGCGAGAACTGGATGATGTCGCCAAGATCGTATTCGGTGTGCAGCAGGATGGTTTTGCCCATTGCATCGGCACCGTCCCAGGCCGGGCCTTCGATGGGCCGGCCGGCAAACTCTCGTTGAGCGCGGCGCCACTCCAACTCCGCGAATCCCCCCTGCAAATCTCCCGAAAGTATCAATGTTCGGGCATAGTTCAAATGCAGATCAGGGTTTTGACTGCTCGCCTTCACGGCGGATTTGTGGGCGCGCAGCGCTTCGGTCAATTTGAAGCCGTCGCGCAACAACTCGGCCAGCGCGTTCCAGCTTGCGGCGTCTGTCGGATCACGGGACAGGGCACCGCGAAACGCCGCCTCCGCCTCGCCGGTTCGCTCTAGCTGCCGCAGCGAGACGCCGAGGCTGGCCATCACCGTGCCGTCGTGCGGCTCCAGCGTGATTGCCCGTTTGAGCGGTTCCAACGATTCCTCCGGTTGGCCCGAGTCCCGCAATGCGGTGCCCAAGCCGGCGAGGGCGGAAACATTCTCCGGATCCTTTGCAAGCGTCTCCCGGCAGGTGGCGATGGCTTCATCGTATTGTCCATCGTATTGGAGCGCCGTGGCCAGATTTTCACGCGCGACGGCATTGTCCGGGTCTTTTCCCAGCGCCGTCCTGTAATGGGCGATCGCTTCGCCATAGTTTTCAAGCGCCAGAGACACGTCGCCCAGAGCCGCATAAACCACCGCCTCGTCTTGTCCGGACGACCGCAGCACCGGCAGCAAGCCGTTAAGTTTGTCGGCCGCTTCCGCGTGATGACCCGCTTCGGACATGGCGATTGCCAATTCCGCCTTCATATCGAAACGGTCCGGCGCGTGGTTAACGCCATTCTCCAGGGATTGGACGGCCTCGGCTGCTTCGCCAGTCATTCGAAGCGCACTGCCAAGCAGACCCCAGATTTCGCCCTGATCCGGATGGCTTTGCAGCAAGGCCCGATATAGAGCCATTGCGGCGGTCAATTCGCCGTCGTCATGGAATTTGAGCGCCAGCTCCAGGGTCGCCTTATCCGCCGCCGGAATGCCGATCCAACCCGTTGCCATCAGCTGGCCGGACTACCGGGTCTCCGCCCGCGCGCCATAGGAGCGCTGCGGCGTGCCCGGATTCAACGAGATGTGCGTGTGCAGGCCCTTCCAGGACTCCTCCGGACTTGCGCGGCCGAACAGGACCGTAGCACGGCCCGGGCGCGGATACGGGCGGCCGGCATCGTCGGTCCCGGTGGAATTCCAAGTTATAACGCCAAACGCTAGGCAGCGGTCCTTGGACACGCCGGCCCGCAGCGTTTCGAGGTTGAACCGAAAGCCTTCGATGGTCGGCCAGATCGTCCGCCATTGCTGTTGCTCGAGATTGTCCAGCCCCTCCACCGTGTCCATAAAGGTGCCGAACCCGATGACATCGGCATCGAACAAATCGCGGGACGCGGTAAAATTTACCGCATCCACATGGCCGTGCCATGTCGCGAACCAATCTCGAATTGCCTCGACATCTTCCTTCGGCGCGTCGTATCCCAGCATGCACCGTCCCCCTAAACGTCAGCGACGCACATTACGCCGGGCGCGCTGAAATCGCGAGGGTAGATTGGGATGGTGCCGGAAGGGTGGCTTTCCCATCTTGCGGCCAACCTGCCCGTTGACCGGTATCGCGGCGGGCGTATAGTGGGGCCGCCCGCATGGGCGCCCCTGTGGCGGAACTGGTAGACGCGCGTGACTCAAAATCACGTTCCCTTTGGGAGTGGGAGTTCGAGTCTCCCCGGGGGCACCACCACTCACCCTGTGACGAAATTCGCCGGCGCATGAGCCGGTTATCGGGTGCAATGCCCGACGTGACCCTGTTGGCAACGCCCGCGGCAAAGGAACCCGTCGGATGATGCTCGATGGTTCCTCCTTTGACGATCTTTCAGGTTGGACGATCGCCGTTTTGGCGTTCATTTATTTCATGGCGTTCTTCATTCGCGGCATGATCGGTTTCGGTTCGGGAATGCCGGCGGTGCTCGGCAGCGCTTGGATATTGCCGCCGCATGACGCGGTAATGATCGCGCTGCTGGCGGGCGTCTTCTCGCAGATTCAGCTTTTGCCGCAGGGCTTCCGCGACACCAACTGGAAGGTTACCTGGCCGTTGATCGCGGGAATGCTGCTATCGGTGGTCATCGGTATCGGTATCTTTGCCAGTCTTCGTGCCGAATGGCTGACGGTGGTGATGGGGGGGTGCCTCTCCCTCGCGGTGCTGGCGGACATGGCGCGGCTGGCGGAACGGGCCGCGCCGCATCTCCGGTTGGACCGGTTTTCGGTTGCCTTTTCCTTGGCGGCGCTGGCCGGCCTGATGGCCGGCGTGGCGGGTGCGGGTGCGAACTATTTCCTCTCGTTCTACATACGCTTCGTGGCGCCGACGCCGGCGGCATTCCGCGCGACCAATATCGTCGTTTCCGGCGCCATGTCGCTATGGCGTGCAATCGCGACGGCGTTCGCCGGGCTGTTCACGATAAAATTGTTCGTTGCGGCTGTTTTGGTGCTGCCGGCGGTTTATGCGGGGGGCTGGGGTGGCCGCCGGCTGGCCGGGCGGCTCTCCGCGCAGCGATATTTCCGGTTGTTCCAGATGCTTCTTTTACTAGCCGCGGCCGGGCTGATTGCCAAGGGTGTAATCGCTCTCTACTGAGCCGGTTGGGCGAAAATGGCCCGGAAATCCGGGAGTCTATCGCCTGTTTCCAGGAATTGTATAAGGCAGCAACTGGATCGACTAATAGATGCAAATTAATAAAATTTTATCAATTGTAAATAAGATATTAAGTGATCGTGGTTCAAAATTCGCAGGTTGCAAAGCCGGACGTATATGGAATGTCGTTCGAGTCTGAAGGGTGGGAAAGAACCGTATTCCAATTGAAGCAGTTTGGGGAAAGTGATGATCAAGAAACCAATTCTCGCGAGCCTGATTGCGATGGGCTCCTTTGCGCTCCTGCTTCCGGCGGAAGGATCGGCCGCGTCTTCGGCGCAATCTTCCGAAACGTTCCGAGATGCCCTGTATTCCACATGTGATGGAAAACCCGATCATGCGATGGGCACCTGCATGCGCGGCCGGACGCTGGTTTTCGATATGCGCAAGGCCGATGCCAGGAACCAGCGTCAGGCCTGTCTGGACGGTGGCGGCACGCCTTCGCAGTGCGCCGCGAAACAGGAAAAGTACTGGAAAGACCTGAAAAATATGTTCGGCCTGTAACGAATTTGCAGGCGAAATCAGGTGGATACGGCCGCCCGCAGCCGGCGGCGGCCGTGGATTGCGTTGAATTCTAATTAAATTTTAAACAGATGCACTCCATTAACGGGTTGTTAAGTTTTTAGCGCCAATCTGGTCCCGGTAGCGTTGACGGCCGTCGATTGACGGAACGTACAGCGTGATTGGGTTAGGGCAATTCGCGTGTTTTGAAAAATTCGAAAGTGGGAGCTTAGAAATGTCTAACCGAATTATCTTCGCCAGTTTGGTCATTATTGCCGCCCTGGCGTTCAATTCTACGGCGAGTGTGGCCGGTCCTTTGGACGATTACCGTAGAATGCTCATGCAGCAGTGTAATCAAGATAATGTGGGTCGCGATCGCGAAGCGCGTCAGTCGCGTCGGCAGTGCCGCCGAGAAGTACGGCAACATGTCCGGCAGATGCGTCGGGAAGTGCGGGCCGAATATCGGCAATGCCGGCGGACGCGGCCTCGGATTCCTCATCAGGAGTGTCGCGATCGGCGCCAGGAGCATCTGCTCGCGATGCTTCGAGGGATCGGTGAAGCTGATCTCTAGGATTTCGTATTTGAACGAATCTTAGCGGCAAATGCGCTAATATTTTAGCGCTTCGGAATAAAAGAAAATGCTCCCTGGCAAACGCCTGTCTGGGAGCATTTTTCTTTGTTTGGCGGATGATGCGTTGCCGAATACGGCGGCCGGCCCGGCCGGCTCGGTATGTCGGGAGTGTGTGCGAACTGTCGCCAAACGACGATGTCATTCAGCCTAGTAAGTTAGTGCCGTAGTGCGGGCGCACGAACCTTCAAGATGAGAGCGATGCCCTCAGGAATGGCACGAAATGCGCAAATTCCGGCGTCTCGGCGTCCGGCAGCTTGGCGCGGTCGTCCCAGCGGCGCAGCAGCACGCCTTCGCGCGCGTAGGGCTGGCGGATGAAGCTTTCGGCCTCCGCTGCGGTAAAGGCGCCGCCCTGGCCTTTCAGGCTGCGGACCGATCCGCCCGAAACCTTTGACGCGTAGTCCGCCGCAGTGGCGATCAGGTAGCGCTTGGCGGCCACGTGCCATTTTATCGGCATTGTCACTTCCGGCCCGAACCAGGGCTCGAGGTATTTCTGGGCCACAATCTCGTGCTTGGCGTCCCCGCCGGAATCGGTAATGGCCCGGTCCTTTGGATTGACGATGCGGCCGATGTCATGCAGCAGCGCAGCGGCGATCATCGCCGCATTCGCGCCCTCCGCCTCGGCGATCATCGCCGTCTGCAGTGCGTGCGACGTTTGGGTGACCGTTCGGTCGCCCTCAAACACCTCGAATCCTCGGGTTGCGTAAATATTGGCAAGATCTTCGATTGTATCCATGGCGGCGTTTTCTCTCGTTTTTCAGGCTAGGCCATCAATCCCCGGATTTTTCCGGCCCGAAGCCGGGCAGGTAGCGGGGACCATCCTCTTTCCCGTCGACCGGGGGACCGGCAATGCCGTGGCGCGTATCCTTGGCGACCATATAGACCACATCTTCCTCGCCGGTGGCCACACAGCTATGTTCGACCCCCGCCGGGATGTGGATGCAATGCCCGGCCGGGCACAACAACGTCTGGTCGTCGATATCGCACAGCAGGGTGCCCTGCAGCACGAAATTGAACTGCTCGTTGGGATGAGTATGGCGTTTCGAGCCGCTTCCGCGTTTCTTGTGGATCAGGGCAACGATGATCTTTTCACCGAACAGCGCGCCACCCTCGGCGGAGGATTTGCCGCTGGTATGACGGCGCGCCATGATTTGGCAGCTTGGTTTTTGGCCGGAATTGGCCTCGGGGCCTGCCATTTCGTAAATATATTGCGTCTGGACCGGAGATTTCCCCGCCGGCTGCGCCATGGTGTCCGCTGCCGATTCTGCGCCATTTGCCATAATTGACCCTCCCGAAATCGAATGCGCCAGCGTATGCCGCGCGAACCGGGCGCAGTTTACACCGTTCGCCGCGACTCAGGCGAGACCGAGAAGATTGAAATATTTGGAGGCAAAAAAGAAAACGAGACCGCGCGTGGGGAGGGGCAATGTTGCGCGCGGCCTCGTCGTTAGAACGTGCCCATAATTTGACACAATCTCCCGTGCGCGCCAGTGACCGCAGTCACTGGCGGATATTTTTTTCTCTATCGAGCGTTTTTTTGTGGTTTGCCGTCATATGGTTAATTTTTGGCGCTCTTGCCACTCTTCCTGCAAAAGCCCAAAGAAATAGACATCGCTGAATTCGTTCTCGGCGCCCATTGCGTGGCGCCGCAGGATGCCCTCACAGGTGAATCCCAAGGCCCGATAGTTGAACGCCGCCGGCAGGTTGCGCGCGTGTACGAGGCCGTAAACCCGATGCAGGCGGAGATCGTTGAACAGGAAGTCCAGAATGCGGGTCCTGATCTCCACCACCACCTTCTTGCCCCAGAAATTGCGGTCGCCGATCAGCACTTCGGTCGTGCCGCGCCGCAGCCGCAGGTCGCAGTGTACCTGAAACAGGCCGATTGCCTTTTCTTCGTCCTTGGTAAAGACGCCGAGCAGCAACGAAGAATGATTATCGAACCGGTTAACGAAATCGATAAAGGCATCGACGGACGGTCGGACCGGCAATTCCGTATAGCGCAGGAGTTCTTCGTCGTGCATCCAACGCACCATTCGACCGGTGACGTCGGCGCGGGTCAGGGGGCGCATTAAGAAACGTTCGGTTTCGAACCGGATCGCGGAAGGGGTGTCGATGGTCATGACGGCATTTTGTGATTTTACCATTTGCTGCCAGTATACCACGGTTTCGGCGAGAGTTTCGTCTTGGCGCCAGGTGCGGCGTCTGGTCGCTGGCGGAACCGGCCTCTTTCGTTCCTAACGATGCTATATGCTATCTCGCATGGCCGAATGTGCGCCGGAATTCCAACAGATCAACATCAGGAGGGGACCTTGGTTGAACGTGACCAAGAATTCGTCAATTTAAACATTAGCTTGGATGGCGGCACTTTTGTGGGGTGTACCTTTCAGAACTGCAATCTGGTATATTCCGGCCTGTTGCCGGCAACCTTCGACAATTGCCAATTTGCGGCTTGTGTCTGGGATTTCGGTGGCCCGGCCGCGAATACGCTCGCCTTCATGCGGATGCTTTATCAAGCCGGTGGCGACGTGAAGGATCAGATCGACGATGTGATCGGCAAGGTTCGGGTCGGCAGCTAGGCATGGCCGTCCGGCGTTGCGCCGGTTTGTGCCTTGGTGATCGCGAGCCGCGTGAGCGGTTTACCCTGCAATCCCGTTTTGTGGTAGAGTGACAAGAATTGGGACGGCTTGGATTTCGCGCCGTCCTTTTAACACGGAACCCGGGCCTGAATATTCCCGGGCCGCAACAGCAGCAGGATAAGCCCATGCAATCGCTGGAAGTCTTTGATCCGTCCGGCGCCACGGAGATTACCCAACTCCATGCGCCGAGGTTGGATACACTGGAGGGCAAGACCGTCGCCTTGCTTTCCGACGATATGTGGCAAGCGCACCGGATACTTCCGATGATTCGCGCCCATCTCGAAGAAACCTATAGCGGCATCACCGTGCTGTCCGAGACCGAGTTCCCGATGGGGAATACGGCGATGGACCGGGATGAGACCGCCGATATGCTGGCCGCGCGAGGGGTAGACGCGGTCATTGTCGGCAACGCCTCTTGAGGCGCCTGCGCAACAGCATGCGGCCGTGCTGCCGCTAGATTAGAAAGCAGGGGCATTCCCACCGTTATCGTGACCCGCGAGGATTTCGTGGGCGTCGTCCGCAACGCGCTTGCGGGGCTGGGCTTCGACCAGGACGCGCCGATGGTCACCTTTCCGATCGATCCATTTCTCGTCGGCAGCGATCTTGCGCCGGTGCAGAAGCGGGTCGCAGAATTCGCCGAAGGTCTTCTCGGCTGGAAGGCGCGCGCGGAGAAGACCGGCACGCGGCAGCCGCCGAAACTGAGCGTCGAGGCCAACGGCTTTGAGGCGGCGCTCGACAAGATGAACAGGCAATTTCTGATGAACGCCTGGGGCGACGGTCTGCCCTTGAATGCGCCGACCGTGGAGCGGGTGGACTGGATCCTCAAGGGAACGGACCGGCCGCGCGACTCGCTTATCGGCAAGATTCTGCCGCGTGGCGGTATCGCAACCGTTGAGACGCTGGCGGTGGCTCTCGGCCTGGCCGGCGGCCGACCGGAATATCTGCCGGTTTTGATTGCGGCGATGGAAGGCATTCTCGATCCGGGCCTGGAGCACGACAAATTCCAGGCGACCTCCGGCAGCACCTTCCCGGTGGTTATCGTCAACGGTCCGATTGCGCAAAAGATACGCCTCAATTCGGGCTTCGGATTGCTTGGGCCCGATCCGCAACACCCTGCCGGGGCGAGCATCGGGCGGGCCATCCGGCTGCTGCTGCAGAATGTCGGGGGTGCACTACCCGGCGTCGGTACGATGGCGATGTATGGCGGCATGCGCTACACCAATGCCGTATTCGCGGAAGACGAAGATGGACTCCCCGAGGGCTGGGACACGGTCGCTACCGAGCAGCATGGCTTTCCGCGCGGCGCGAACGCGGTAACCGTCTATGTGGCGACCGGCGCATCGAATGTAATGCGTCGCGGCGTCGGCAAGGAGGAGCCGGACGAGGAAGCGGTGCAAAGCCTGCATCGGGTTGCCCGCTATCTGCGATGCCCGAGCCCGCACTACACCCATGGCTGGGCGCACGGCTCGCCGGGGGGGCTGTTGATGTCCCGGGTCGTGGCCAATCAGCTAGCCGGACTCGGATGGTCGAAGGCGAAGATCAAGCAGTTCCTCTGGGAAAAATCGTGCACGCCGCATGCGGAGGTCTGCGAAACCGGCATGAAGCAGTGGATCGAGCAGGCGGCCGAACCGGAAACCGTCGCATCGGCAACGATGGATCCCTGGCCGATAACCCGCACGCCGGAACAGCTTATCCTGTGCGTTGCCGGCGGCCATCATCCAACCCATAATTTCTGGATGCAGGGCAATGCACCAAAAGTCGCGGGAATGATGATCGATCTGCCCGCCAGTTGGGATGCATTAATTTCGGAAGCCGACGAAGATCTGGGATCCCGCGGCGAGCTTTGCGTCATTTGACGATTGTCGTCAGCCCAATGTGAAACCGGCGAGCCTCGTGCTCGCCGGTATTCTTTTGAGTAGGCGCCGGGGCCGATTGCATCGGCGCAGGATGGCGACTCCCGTCGATGCTCAGGTGCCGCGGACTTTGAGCAAGTAGTGTTGAACTTGCTCCGCAAGGGTCTCGGATTGATGGGTCAGGGCCGAGGCCGCATCCAGCACCTGATAGGCAGCGGCGCCGGTCTCGGCGGCGGCGGCGGTGACGCTGTTGATGTTTTTGCTGACATCCTGGGCGCCTAATGAAGCTTGATGCACGTTTACCGCAATTTCCTGCGTGGCGGCGCCCTGTTCGGTGACCGCGTTGGCGATGGTGGCGGTGATTTCGTGGATTTCGCCGATGGTCTCGCCGATGTTTTGGATCGCGACGACCGCGTCGCCGGTCGCGTCCTGAATTCCGCTGATTTGGCTGGCGATTTCCCCGGTTGCCTGGGCGGTCTGGTTGGCGAGATTTTTCACCTCGGACGCAACCACGGCGAATCCCTTGCCCGCTTCTCCGGCTCGCGCGGCCTCGATTGTCGCGTTGAGCGCAAGCAGGTTGGTTCTTTCCGCCACGTTGGTGATCAAATCTACGATCTCGCCGACTCGCTGTGCCGCGTCCGCGAGGCTGCGCACCGTGCCGTTGGTGCGTTTCGCTTCTTCGTTCGCCTTGATGGCGATGGCCGATGACTGGTTTACCTGCCGGCCGATTTCGGCGACCGAAACCGCGAGCTGTTCGGTCGCCGAGGCCACGCTGTGAACATTTGTCGCCGCTTCTTCGACTGCCGATGCGACGGCGGTAGCCTTTTCATTGGTGGCGTCCACGGCATGGGACATCGCCTTCGCGGTGGCTTCCATCTGGGTTGCCGAGGAGGAAACGGTTTCGACAACCTTCATGACGCTGTCTTCGAATGTGTTGGCCAGGTTTACCCGTTCGGTAATCACGTGCCAGGTCATCATCGGGCCGATATAGGCGCCGGCCCGGTCTCGAATGGCGGAGATTTTTACCGCAAGGTGTTCGTCGCCGAATTTCAGCATTGTGTTGTGCGGCAGACTGTTCGGGTCGGACAGGATGCGCCGCGGGTGCGTCGGATCCTCGTGGAAGATGTCGATCGAATGGCCAACGACGTCGTCGACGCCGGGCGGGAGTAATTCCTTGAACTTGGAAAGTGTTTCACGGATCGCCTTGTTCGCGTAATCGATCACGAAATCGTCGGCACTGCAGGTCATCACGCTAATCGGCATCGCTTCGACCATTTGGCCAAGTTTGAATGCGGTCGCGGTTTCGTCCCGCAACACCAAGGCGGCGCGGCTCATGACGCCGATTTCGTCCCGCCGGCCGATATCGGGAATGTCGATCGTGGTATCCTGGTTCGCGAGCCGGGTCAGGACATCTGCCATGCGCCGGATGGGTTCGCTGATGCCGCGGCTCACCGCGAATCCGATTGAACCGGTGACAAGCAGAATTACCGTGCCAACGATGCTGAGAACCATCGCCATTGCGCTTGATGACGCCAAAATCTCGCTCATCGATTTCTCCGAAACCACGACGAAACTCGTCCCCTGGAACGAAATTGGCCGGAAGGCAGCGGCGACTGCGGCGCCACGGTAGTTTGATAGTCGAAGGACGCCGGAATGTCCGTTTAGGCCTTTGCGTACCGCGTCCGACGCGACACGCTGGCTAAGGGCGGTCTGTGCACCGCTGCGCAGGGGATCGCTCCGCATGATCATGTCCCGGCCGACAAGATAGGTTTCACCTGTTTTTCCCATGCCGGATGGGTCGTTCAAAATTTCATTGATTGCCGTGACCGGAACACGGAAGGCAAGCACGCCTTCCAGGCCGCCGAGCTCGTCGAGAATCGGCGTTGCGACGAAGCTGACGACGGCGTCGGCAGGACCGTATTTAGCGAAATCGAGAAAGCTCACATGTCCGCGGCGTGGTGTGTCGCGCGCCGAGCGGAACGCTTTGGCAAGCGGGCTGTCCCGCCAGGGACCCGTGAGTATATTCGTCGCGAAATCGCGTTCCTTGTAAACGGTGTAGATCAGGTTGCCTTGCGGGTCGAACAGGTAGACGTCGTAGTAATCCCTTTTGTTCGCGAAATTGTGGAGGCTTCGGTGATGTTTCCGGTGCGCCACGCTGTAGAGCGAATTGTCCTCGGCGGCGAGGAGTTCCTGTTTGTCGCCCGCCGGATAGGGATTTTTGTTGATGTAGAGGGATTGCAGCTCGGCCGAGGGGTTTTCAAATTCGGCCCAGCCTGTCTTCATATCGTCCAAGGCCTGCTTGACTTGCGGGTCGGCGCCGGCCGTTTTGATATCGGCGGCGATGCGCAGGAAATACGATTCCAAGGCGATTTTGCGCGCTTGATTGATCGCCGCGAGCGATTGCATCGCGGTTTCGGCAATGCTGCTCGACGCATAGAATTGGGCAATCATTCCCGTGCACAGGATGGCGAGTCCCGTTAGCACCACGATGATAGCTGGGATTTTCAGTGCGATTGTGAGTCGTCCCAACATTGGAACGACAAGTCTGGGCTTCAACATTCTGTTTTGGCGCCGATGTCGTAAAGTTGAAGAAGAGAGTTAACAGAAATCTGTCAATAGAAAGTAAAGCCTCATGTATCAACCATGAGGCGTGTTTCTATTCCGAAGATTGCTATGTCCTGCGATAATAAACGCTTAACGGGTTTTCAGCATTGCTGAGCGGAACTCTCGCTTCGGTGGGCGCGTCGGACCGATACGAAAAACAGCGCCGCAACGCATAAACTGCCGATCTGCAGGTTTGTCGTCTCGGCGATTCCAACGGTGACCAGTGGCATCAACCAGGTGAGCGCTAGGATTTCGCGTTCCGCGGGCAGCCAACCCCGCACATAACCGTCCATTGCCAGCAATGCGATGGGAATTGCGAGCAGTGCGAGGTCATAGTTGAAGACATAGGGAGTCGCCAACAGGCTGCCGGTGACCAACACTGCCGCCCGGAGCGGAAGCGCCGGGCGGTGCCACCAGGTGACGCCTACTGCGACGGCGACGGCGATCGACAGCACGATCTGTGCACCGTAGGCGGGGCCAATGCCAACGCCGGCAAGGCGCAGCGTGGCATAGAGGCTTTGAAATTTTGTCCAACTTATCAACTGGTTGTCGAGTACGCCTCGAACCACGGGAAGGTTTTCAAAGAAGGCGATCCAGACTTCGGTGCCGAGGGCGGCCGCGCTGATCAGCGCTAGGCTGACCGTTGTGGCGGCCGCGGCGGCGAATGTGGTCCAATGGCGGCCGCACACCAATGCGAGCGGAATCAGCAGGCCGAGATGGGGTTTGTAACTCAGCAGGCCGATCAAAATGCCGGCAAGGACCGGTTTGCGTTCCAGGTTCATCATGGCGCCGCCGAAGAGGAAGGCGGTCAGGAAGGCGTTCTGACCTTGCATCAGGTTGACGAAACTGGCGGGAAAGGCGAGCAGCAGCACCATTGTCTGCGGTTGCGGCGCCATTTTCCGGATGACCGAGGCATAGGCGAGAAAGGTTCCGGCGCCCCATATTAAATAAGCCCATATATACGGGATGACCGCCAAAGGCAGAATCAGGAGCAAAAAAGTCGGTGGATAGTGCCAAAGATAGAGTTTCTGATTGCCCGGCACGGCAAGATTCTGGGCGGCGGCCATCTTGGCCGCGTCGAAAACATCGGCCGGGTTGCCGTCGACCGCTAGAGTTGCGCCGCTCCAAAAGGTTATGAAATCATAGCCGAGCGGCTTGTCGCGGGGATCGAGCATATCGCTGGACTGGCTCACCCAAAGCAGCGCGGCGAGGACGTAAACGGCCAAAAATATGATCGGGTAGACGGACAGCCGTTGCGCGTTAAGAAAATGGCCACCAATCGCCTTGGCGTCCGGGGTATGCTGTGCCGTCATGCGCTATTTCTCAGATTCTCGGGATTGCCCGGTGTCACGTCTTCCGACCGTAATCGCCAATGCTTTTGAAATGGTAAAGGTTCGGCGGACCGGGGCGTATTTTGCCGGGCTTTGTGCCCTTTGGCTGATTTCGGGCGGTTGGGGGGCGGTGGCGGCCGAGCCGGTCGATTTGGCACTGCTCGTCGCCGTCGACGTATCGGACAGCATTGATGCGCGGGAAGCGCGGCTGCAGCGGGACGGGTATATCGCGGCGCTGAACGATCCGGCGGTCCTGGCGGCGGTTCGCTCCGGCGGGCGTCGGCAAATTGCGCTGAGCTATGTGGAGTGGGCGGGATTTGGCCATTACGAGGTAGTGGTCGATTGGCGCGTTATCGGCGGTGCCGCGGATGCGCAAGGCTTTGCGGTGGCGCTGGCGCGGGCGCCGGTCGGCTCCCGGCGGCGCACGTCGATCGGCGATGCGATCCTGAAGTCGATGGATCAACTCGCTAAAAATCCGCATCCGGCTGCGCGGCGGATTATCGATATTTCCGGCGACGGCCCGAACAATTACGGCCCGCTTGTGACGATCGCGCGGGACCAGGCGGTCGCCGCGGGCATTACGATCAATGGTCTGCCGATCCGTCCGAACCCGTCGGAGATCGAAACCCACGGCGCGATCCTCGATATCGATCTCTACTATCAGGACTGTGTGGTCGGCGGTCCTGGCGCCTTTGTCGTTCTGGCGAACGGTTTCGATGATTTTGCCGAAGCGGTTCGCCGAAAATTCATCCTGGAGATCGCCGGTGGACGGCCCCGCCTCCATCGCGATTTGGCGGCGGTTTCAGGCGCGGGCGCCGGCTGGGAAAATGCGCGAATACGGCCGGCCGCCGCGACGGAACGGCCTTCCTGCAATATCGGCGAATGGCTATGGTTCGATGCACCGGTAATGCCGCGGCGGTGACGGTTCGGGCCTTGGTCAGGCGATCTCCAGAACCACGTTGCCGATTACCGAACCGCTCTCGACGGCCTCATGGGCAGCGGCGATTTCAGCGAGCGGAAAGCGCTGGGCGATGGTGTGTTTCAGCCGTCCCGCTTCGAGGAGCGTTGTGACATCCGCGATGGTGGCGGCGAATTGCTCGCGGCTCAATGCATAGACCAGGATGAACCGCATGGTCACGTTCTTGTTGCGAAGATCGCGCACCGGGATCGTCGCGGTTGGGCTCTTCGCGCCGTAGCTTGCGATGGTGCCGGACGGCGCAATCAATTGGGGCAACAGCCCCGCGTTCACCGTGGTGTCGACATCGATAATGCGATCGGCGCCGCGGCCGGCGGTTATGTCCATAAGCCGCATCGCGACGTCATCCGTGCGATAGTTGATCGTGTGGTCGGCGCCTGCATCGCCGGCATGCACCGCTTTTTCGTCCGAACTGACGGTGGCGATAACGGTCGCCCCTTTCAGCTTGGCGATCTGCACCGCGTAGTGACCGACCGCACCCGCGCCGCCGCAAACCAGGACAGCCCGGCCGGCGACCGGAACATCCCCGGCGACCGCGTGATAGGCGGTTAGAACGGGGATGCCGAGGCAGGCGCCGGCGGCGAAGTCGGTCTTGTCGGGTAAGGCCGCGGTCAACTGTTCGGGCAGCGCGACGTATTCGGCCGCGGTGCCGAAGGGCCGCTTGAATTGTGCGTTGTGGACCCAGACCCGCCGGCCGAGCCGGTCGCCGGGGACGCCGTCGCCCAGCATGTCGATGACGCCGGCGCCATCGCTGTGCGGAATGACGCGCTGATGACTGCTATTGCGGCCGGTTGCGCCGCTGCGCAATTTAACGTCGGACGGATTGACGCCCGATGTATGCAGCCGGACCCGGACTTCGCCGGGGCCCGGCTCAGGCGCCGCCATTTCCCCAAGGGAAAAGACATCGCGCGCCGGGCCGGCGACAGAATACCAGGCGGCACGCATTGTCGTACTCAATACGGCGCCGCCGCTTTAGACGTCGGCGAAGGACTTGCCCGATTTGGCAAGATCCTCGATCAGTTTTGCGGGCTTCCAATGGCCGCCGTATTTTTCGTAGAATTCGCACAGCGTTTCATAGATTTTTTTGACCCCGATCGTGGTGTCGGCCCAATACATCAAGCCGCCACGGTAACGGGGGAAGCCGAACCCGTTGATCCACATCACGTCGATGTCGCTGGCGCGGTAGGCGATTCCTTCTTCCAGAATGCGTCCGCACTCGTTGACCGACGCCAGCAGGATGCGGTTGAGAATTTCCTCGTCGCTGACGTCGCGGCGCTCGTGGCCGAGCTGTCGGGAAACGCTCTCGATGATTGCCCGGACCTCCGGGTCGG
>CAYYBI010000207.1:0-2509 GCA_964469835.1 uncultured Rhodospirillaceae bacterium | reverse complement strand
TGTGATCCCGTCCGCCGAATTTGCGTCCGATCTCGGGCAACGAGCGCGACGTCAGCTGCTTGGCGAGATACATCGCGACCTGGCGCGGGCGGGCCACTGCCCGCGAGCGCCGCGCCGGCGACATCTCGGCGAGTTTGATGTTGAAATGCTCGGCCACGCGTTTCTGAATTTCCTCGATGGTGATCCGGCGGTCGCTGGCGCGCAGCAGGTCGTGCAGGATTTCCTGGGTGTTCTCCAGCGTCACCGGCCGGCCCACCAGGCTGGCGGAGGCGACGATCCGGTTCAATGCGCCCTCCAGCTCTCGCACGTTGGAGGTGATCTTGTGCGCGAGATATTCAAAGACTTTCTGCGGAATCTCGATGTCCAGCCCTTCCGCCTTCGACTGCAGGATGCCGACCCGCAATTCGTACGTCGTCGGGTGCAGATCGGCGACGAGGCCCCAGCCGAGGCGCGAGCGCATGCGCTCTTCGATACCCTCCAGGTCGTTGGGCGATTTGTCGGCAGAGATGACGATCTGCCGGTTCCTGTCGACCAGCGCATTGAAGGTGTGGAAGAACTCCTCCTGGGTGCTGTCCTTGCCGCTGATGAACTGGAAGTCGTCAATCATCAGAACGTCGACGGACCGGAACTGTTCCTTGAACGCGACAGTGTCCTTGAAGCGCAGCGCCCGAATAAACTGGTACATGAATTTTTCGGCCGACAGATAAATAATCCTGCGTTCGGGGCTCTGCCGGCTGATCTGCCAGGCGATGCCGTGCATCAGGTGGGTCTTGCCAAGCCCGACGCCGCCATACAGAAACAGCGGATTGAAGGTGACAGACGACGATTCTGCAATTCGGCGCGACGCGGCAAAGGCGAGCTCGTTGGGTTTCCCGGTTATGAAATTGTCGAAGGTGAAGCGCGGGTCGAGCGCACCTCCGAATCCCTCGATGTTGGCTTCGGCCGCCGGAGACGGCAAGACGCGGCTCGGAACAGCCGCCGCCGGCATCTTCGCGGTTCCGGCGCCGGCGGCGGTGAAGATTTCGACACCACGGATTTCGGTATTCTCGTCGGACCAGAGATCGAGCAGGCGGCTGCCGTACTGCGTCCTGACCCACTCGCGCATGAACTCGGTGGGCACGCCGATCCTGACTCGTCCGCCGTTCACGTCGTGCAGGGTCAGCGGTTTCAACCAGCTTCTGTATGCCGCCTCACCGAATTCGGCTCTGAGCCGTCCCCGCACCCGAACCCATTGTGCCGCCACATCCTCGTCGAAAAAGGTATTCATCAAAAAACCCAATCGAATAGCTTGTTCAACTCAACCCCAACCATCCGCTCCGCGGCCCGACCCAAGCTGGCACCGCACAACGGCGGACACTCGCTGGCCGTCCCTCTACTCGGCGACCGCGCCAGCGCGCGCGACGCGGCCCGCTAGGATCATATTTCGCTCATCCGCATCGCCCCAATTTTATTTACTGTTCCACGTCTACAGTCTTACGCAATACCGGCCTTCAGCGTGTTTTCAAATAACACGCCGTAAAACACAAACAGAAACAAAGAAAAACGCAGCACGCGTCACCGTGAACTTCAACTTTTACAGTACCACGCCAACACGAATTCCCTTTTTTCATTTAGTTTGTATTCTTAAAGCGGCGTGGAGCAACTGAGGTGCCCGTGAAATCGCCTCCCATAGGCATCCAATGTATCGGTGCTTCGGAATCGATGCAACGAGACTGAAAAGGGAACACGGCAAAAAAAAGAATTGACTCCGCCCAGCGGATTGAAATTTCAAGGGAAAGAAATGTGGGAATCCGCCGAAAAAAAATCAGCGCCGCGTTCCTGCTGGAAAGCGGCGCGATATTGTGTCGCAGAAACCTGGTCCGGTGCTCTATCCGAGCGCCTTGACCCTGGCAGACATGCGGGAGATTTTCCGGGCCGCCGTGTTGCGATGGATGATACCACGGCCGACGCCGCGCTGGAGCACGGGCATCGCGGCGCGCAACGCGGCCTGTGCCGCGTCCTTGTCGCCACTGGCAGCGGCCAGTTCGAACTTCTTCACGAAACTGCGCATCCGGCTGACCCGATTGCGGTTGACCTCGGTCCGCCGCACGGTCTGGCGAATGCGTTTCTTGGCCGATTTATGGTGCGCCATCTATCCGTTCCAAAACTGGAGTAAATCTCGTCAAGGCGGCGGTTTATATAGGTCCGAACGGTCCCCGTCAACCCCCGGTCATGGCCGTGGCGATGAGGCGGTCTAGCGATTCCGGAATGCCGGTTTCCGCTTTTCCGAGAAGGCCGCCATACCCTCCTTCTGGTCTTCGGTCGCAAACGTCGAATGGAACAGCCGCCGCTCGAACCGGACTCCCTCGGCAAGCGAGGTTTCGTAGGCCCGGTTGACGGCTTCCTTCGCCAGCATCGCCGCGGGGCGGGACATCGCGGCAATCTTCGCCGCGGTCTTGACGGCTTCCTCAACCAGGTCCGCTGCGGGCAGGACGCGGCTGACGAGGCCGGCGCGTTCCGCCTCGTCGGC
>CAYYBI010000206.1:0-4486 GCA_964469835.1 uncultured Rhodospirillaceae bacterium | reverse complement strand
AACCGACGCCCAGCCTTGGTCGCCACGGCTTCGGGCTCGAACAACAACGCGCCGCCGAACCGCTTGCAGGCAACGCCGACCTTGGCCAGCGCTTCGGCGATCTCCGTTTCCTGCGGCGCGGCATGGGGACCGTACCCCCGGGTAAACGTCAGCTGTTCGGCGCCGGTTTCGCGGACCACTTGCAACAAGGTATCGACGGCCGGACCCCGGCGCAGGGCGAGTGCGCCGTCGCGTTGGCGTAGGGCCTGATCGAGCGCGGTGAGGCTATGATGCAGCCACCAGCGGCTGGCGGCGCCCGGAGCCCACACGCCGGGTGTAACCTCATCGAATATAAAGACGGTGATCAGGGGTGCGCCGCTTGCGGCGGCCGCGGACAGGGCCGGGTTGTCGGCCAGGCGCAAATCGTTCCGGAACCAATGGATGACAGGCGCGATCACGCGACTGTCCCGCCGCCGAGCGCCCGCCTACCAGTCGGTCTCGACATCGCGGACCGAGGTTTCCGGCACCAGCCCGGCTTGCTGGCGTTGCAGAGTGCGGCGGCCGTTCTCCAGATAGTCGCCGGAAGCGGCGCGGGCCGCGGCGTCGTCCCAGGTTTCGGTCCAGTCGCCGAGCGAGTAGCCGAACCACGGCGACATCGGTCGCAGTGGCGGCAGGTCCAGGCGCTCCCACAGCGCCTTCGCCTTTTCCATGTATTCCTTCTTGGGCAGCGCCAGCGGCGGCATGTCCTCTTTCATGGTGGCGTCGATCAGCAGCGTCGAATCCTCTTCGCCGCCGTGTTCGCGTTTCGGCCCATGACCCTGGCCGCGATGCTCCAGGATTTGCACATCTTCGATCGGGTTATGGCGATAGGCCATGGCCCAGAGCAACGCGTCCGCGTTATCCGGGTCGATGTCCTCGTTCACGGTGATGCAGATCTTGCTGCAATCACCCTTGAAGGACGCGGCGCCGTAAAGCGCCCGCCAGATCTCCGTCTTTGGCGTATTCTTCTCCACCGTAACCACCGTGACCCGCAGCAATCCGGTAAGCGGTTCGTGCAGCGCGACCTTTTTGACACCCTTGATGCCGAGCGTGTCGCGCAGATGAGCCAGGAACAGCGGCTCGTAGGCGACCCGTTTCATGACGCTGGATTCGCTGGGGGCGACCTGGCTGATATAGGAGGGAATGATCGGCTTCTTCTTGTGGGTAATCGCGGTGATCTGCATTGGCATGTTGAATTCTTCCAGCGCCACATGGCCGTGCGATTCACCGAACGGTCCTTCGGGCTCGAGAAGGACCGTGTCGATCAGCCCCTCGATGACGATTTCCGATTCCGCCGGCACCAGCAGGTCGACCGTCCGGGCCTGCACCAGATTGATCGGCGCGCCGGCGAGACCGCCCGCGATCTCCACCTCGTCCATGCCGATCGGCAGTTTCTGCGGCCCCATGAAGGCGACATAGGGCGGACAGCCCAGCACGATGGCGCAGGGCATTTTTTCACCCCTGGCCTGATATTTCTGCCAATGCAGATAGCCGCCGGCGCCGCCGACCCGTGTTGCCATGCGCACCACCAATCGGTCCGGCGCTTTCAGGCCGCACCGATACGTCCCCATGTTCTGCACGCCGGTCTCCGGATCGCGCGTGATGGTGTTGGTCGATGTCAGCGTCGGCGCGCTGTCGAAGCCCGGGGTCGAGACGGGGATCGGCAGGCTGTCCAGCCCGTTGTCCTCGCCCAGCAAATCATCGCCGGTAAGGACGATTTCATGGCACGGCGCGGTGTCGACGATAGTCGGCGCGATAGGATTGGCGATCGCGTGCTGCCATTTTCCGCCGATTTCCTCGACCGGCACATCCATGCCCGTGCTGTAGACATCCTGATTGGCAGCCAAGGCGCCGACGACCACGGGGATCGAGAATTTGCGGCCCTTGCCGTCGGTGATGTTATTAAACAGGAACGCCTTGCGGTCCTTCTCGGCAAGCCCGCCGCAGAATTGCCAGCGCACCAGCGGATGCATCTCGCTGTCCTTGTCGACCGGTTCGTCGATGGTGACCAGCAGGCCCGCCTCGTCCAGCGCGGCAAGATGGTCGTGCAGGTCGCGGTAGGAACGGTCCGTGGTGCGGTCTGTGGTCATGCCAAGGAATCCTATGTTCTGAGGCGGCGGTTGGTCGGCGCGGATATCGTTCCCGTATACGGATTATCGGCTTAACGCACAACACGAGGTGGGGTAGACTTCCCGTTTGACGGAATTGGTTGGAGGAAGACGGCCATGCGCGTGCAATCACTCGGCCATGTGGTGTTGAAGGTGCGAGACCTGGATCGCTCGGTGCCGTTCTACGCTGGCGTTCTCGGCCTCACGGAAGTGGCGCGGAATGAGCGCGGGATGGTGTTCTTCTCGATCGACGGCAACCATCATGATATTGCGCTGATCGAGATGGGCGACGACGCGCCATCGGCGCCGGACGCCTCGCCCGGTCTCGCGCACGTCGCGCTCAAAGTCGGCGACGATCTGGATGCGCTGCGCGACGCCAAGGCAGTGCTAGACGCGAACGGCGTCACGCTCGATCGAACGGCGGACCATATCGTCAGCAAATCGCTCTATTTCCGTGATCCGGACGGCAACCAGCTCGAACTGTTCGTCGACGGCGATCCGCAGACATGGCGCGACGATCCCGGCATTGTTGCGACCCGGTTGCCGCTCGAACTCTGATCGCGGCGCGCCTGTCGCTCAAAAAATTGGGGACGATCAGACCGTCTGCGCTGACGTCGGCTTGCGCTGCCCCAACGCAATGACTAAGCATGATCGGCGGGCCGGTTTTCCGGCAACGACAATAATCGTAGTGGGAGAACGCCGATGAACGGGGCCGAAAGCCTGGTGCACACGCTGCTTGCGGGCGATGTCGATGTCTGTTTCACCAATCCGGGCACCTCGGAGATGCACTTCGTCGCTGCGCTCGACAAGATCGAGGGCATGCGCTGCGTGCTGTGTCTGTTCGAAGGTGTGGTCAGCGGCGCGGCGGACGGCTACGCGCGCATGGCCGGCAAACCGGCGGCGACATTGCTGCATCTCGGTCCCGGCCTCGGCAACGCGCTGGCCAATCTGCACAACGCGAAGAAGGCCCGGTCGCCGGTGGTCAACGTGGTCGGCGAGCACGCCACCTATCACATTCAGTACAACACCCCGCTGACCTCCGATATCGAGGGCATCGCCCGGCCGGTTTCCGGTTGGGTCAAGACCGCGCCGGATTCCGCATCGGTCGGTCCCGACGGTGCCGCGGCGATCGCGGCGTCGCGCGCCGCGCCGGGCCAGGTCGCGACACTGATCCTGCCTGGCGACACCGCGTGGGACGATGGCGGCGTGGTCGGCACGGTCCCCGATGTGCCCGGCCCCGAAGCGGTCGACGGCAAATTGATCGACGAGGTTGCGAAGCAGATGCGGGGTGATGAGCGCACCCTCCTTTTATTGGGCGCGGGCGCATTGTTCGAGGAGCCGCTGGAAATCGCCGGCACGATCGCGGCGGCGACCGGCTGCGATGTCCTGGCCGAGGGCATGAACTCCCGCTTGCAGCGGGGCGCCGGACGGCTGTTCGTCGAGCGCGTGCCCTATCCGGTGGATCAGGCGTTGAAGGTGTTGGCGCCCTATCAGCGGATCATTCTGGCCGGCGCCGGCGTGCCGGCGGTGTTCTTTGCCTATCCGAACAAACCGAGCCTGCTGGCGCCCGAGGGATGCGAGACCATCAAGCTCGCCGAACCGCATCAGGATTGCGCCGGCGCCCTGCGCGCCCTGGCCGACGCGGTCGGCGCCAAGCCCGGCACGGCGAAATTGCAGGAAGCGGCGCGGCCGGAACGGCCGAGCGGGCCGATCACCCTGGAATCGATTGCCAATGCAATCGGCGCGCTGTTGCCCGAGAACGCCGTCGTCGCCGACGAGAGCATCACCACCGGGCGTAATTTCTATGCCTATACCAAAGGTGTGCCGCCGGTCGATTGGCTGCAGAACCGGGGCGGCTCGATCGGGCTCGGCCTGCCGATGGCGACCGGCGCCGCGGTCGCCTGTCCGGACCGCAAGGTGGTCTGTCTCGAAAGCGACGGCAGCGGCATGTACTGCCTGCAGGCATTGTGGACGCAGGCGCGCGAGGGGCTCGACGTTACTACCCTGCTGTTCGCCAACCGGTCCTACAATATCCTCAAGGGCGAGCTGGCGAATGTGGGGGCGGGAAATCCGGGTCCACGCGCGCAAAACATGCTGTCGCTCGACAATCCGACACTGGGTTGGGTCGACCTCGCCAAGGGCATGGGCGTCGAGGCGGAACGGGTCGAGAGCGCCGACGACTTGTGTCGTGCCTTCGAGCGCGGCCTTGCGGTCGAGGGGCCCTATCTCATCGAGGTGGTGATCTGACCGATGCGGCTTGCCATCATCAACGACTATCAGAAATTGGCGATGGAGACCGCCGATTGGGCGTCACTGCCGGACGATATCGAGATCGATGTCTTTCACGACCGGCTGGCGGG
>CAYYBI010000205.1:0-5450 GCA_964469835.1 uncultured Rhodospirillaceae bacterium | reverse complement strand
TGCTCCTAGAATCAAATCGCGACGGGAATCGTCATGCGCTTCGAATTTTCCCGTACGCCACATTTCTTTCACATGCTTGTTCTTGTCTGTGCGGTATACGACCGGGACATCGATTTCTTTGCCGAGCTTCCCTTTTGCGCCGGTCAAGGACAGCACTCTGCCCAGCATGAGTACCGAAACGTTCGGGCTACCGGATTGTCGGCATCTAATCGATAGAAGTGAGCCAATAACAAAATCGACTGTCTCGACCGTGAATGATCTCTCCTCAGTTATCGGGTCTTCGATGATGGAGAATTTCCACGGGGACATTCTTGTGCCCCAAGAACACGCTCGATCGCTCTCGTGGACCTCAGCGGATTTGCCACAAAGCAGACTCATATCGGGGGAAACTTCCTGAGCGGAGGCTGCAGTCAACGGCAGAATCAGTGCCACAAGCAGGATTTTGGTTCTTATAATGCTTTTTTTCATTCGTGCGGCTACTTCTAGACGTGATTCGCCCGATTGTCGGCGCCTATGACAATCCAACCAAGGAATTCCTGGCGAACTGAGAATCCCAACATTCCGCTTCATCCCGGTCCCTATACAGGGATATTAGGGTATTCCACATGTTTACGGTCATTTTGCAAAATGACAATATCGTCCGACTGATTCTAACGGTGTCAGATCGCGGCGACCAGGCAAGAGAGGAACAATATGTCGTTTAAAAAGAAAATGTATTTCGCTGGCTATGCGATCGGCGGTTTGGCTTTCGCTTTGATTTTGTCTCCGGCAAGAGCCGATGTTTCGGTGGTGGGTAAGAAGCTTTACCTGGAGAATTGTGCCTCCTGCCATGGTACGAGCGGCAAGGGTGATGGGATCATGACACGGTACCTGAAGATACAGCCTTCCGATTTGACGAAACTTGCCAAGAATAACAAGGGGGTTTTTCCTTATAAGAAAGTTTCTCGAGTGATCGACGGCAGACGTACCGTTCGAGCCCATGGAGAGACGACGATGCCGGTATGGGGAAATGTATTTCAAAAAGTGAGAGGCGCGCCAAAAGATCCCGCTAAGGCGGAGGAGTTTGTGGCGGGACTGACTGCGACCCTGACATTTTTCATAGCCGAAATGCAGAAATAGAACCTGAGGCTGCATCGCACCGTGCCGTCGTCGCAAATTTCGACCGGGTCACCGGTGTTGGCGGCGTCCAGGGAGTTCGGATCCAACAAACGGCATTTCGGCCTATAGCGCGGGCGCCTATTTCGGCGTTGCGTTCAGTTGGTAGAGAGCCTTAAGGGCCACCGGCGGCTTCAATCCAAAACGCCCAAACCACTTTTGATAGAGCCCATCAATCTGGCCATTACGGCTCAGCCGCGCAATCGCAGAATCCGCAACCAACCGGAAGTCCGCGTCATTACGCTGCACGGCCAGGGCAAATGGCTCGAAGGAGTACAGTTGCTGGGATACATGATACTTGTCTTGATCCTGCCGGAGGATCACTTGGCCAATCAGGACGATCTGATCCGATGAAAAGGCATCGACCTCACCCTTGTCTAGAGCGGTCATGCCCGCCTTCGCCGATTCAACGGGGACGACCTTGGCATCGATCAGCAGTTTCTTCAGGGCCGCTTCGAGCGCTTTGATGGTCGTCGTGTTGGCTACGACCGCAACCCGCTTGCCCTTAAGTTTGGAAACCCTCGAAACTTTGGCATCATCCAAGCTCAATAATGAGGCGCCGGTCACAAATGTAAGCTGAGTGAAACCGACCCGCTCGGATCGGCCGAGCGTCTTGGTTGTTGCACCGCACAGAATATCGATGGTGCCTTTTTCTATGGCGCTGAAGCGGTTCTTCGCTGTAACGGGCATATAGTTTGCGGAGATATCGGATCGGCCTAACTTTTGTTTCACTGCGGCAACTATGTGGTCGCAAATGTCAATTGAGTAGCCGACCGCTTTCCCGGATTTATCTTGAAACGACATGGGCGGCTCCGCTGCACGGAAGCCGAGATTTATTTGCCCGGTATCGTTGATCCGCTTCAACGTTCCGGTCAACTCGCCGGCAGCACTCGACGCGATCTGCAAAAACGCAAACAGTGACGCAAAAAGAAAAACCCGCATACCTATTACTCCCTGAATGCGCTTCCCATTCCAATATCCTTGGGAAACGTCGGTATTTTAATGAGAATAGTGTTTAAGAAAGCGCTTAGCAAACCGCTCACACATGAACCTGAAATTGGTTCGATTCTCGATGATGCAGCGGCTCTGGCGAGGAGAAACGGTCGAGGGCGTCAACCTCACGCCTTCACCAGCAGCAAGGGGCAAAGGTCGCCTGCTCATGGCCCGAAGCAGACAAATACGTTCGCTCTTTCGCCCTAGCCAAGTGGCATCAATTGGCGGCATGGAAACTCCGCGCTATGGTGTAAGGGAAGCCGGTTCGCGGCCGACCGGTACCAACGCGAAAAACGAGGACTGTACTGCCATGAGCGATCAATCCGTCGAAGTGCGTAAGCTGACACCGTCAATTGGCGCCGAGATCTTCGGTGTGGACATTGCGAAAGGGCTCAGTAACAGCCAGGTCGAAGAAATCCATCGTGCGCTGCTCGACAATCTCGTCATCTTCTTCCGCGACCAGGAAATGACGCTCGATCAGCACAAGGATTTCGGCCGTCATTTCGGCAAGCTGCACGTTCATCCTCAACCGAGCAATCCCGTGGAGGGCCACCCGGACGTCATCGCCATCAAGGCCGACGAAAACTCAACGCGCATATCCGGCTCGGAATGGCATTCAGACGTTACCTGCGACGCCGAACCGCCCATGGGCTCCATTCTCCATCTTCAGGAAGTGCCGGAGAACGGCGGGGGCGACACCCTGTTCGCCAACATGTACAGCGCCTACGAGGCACTCTCAGACTCAATGCGGAATTTTCTCGATGGCCTGTCCGCCGTTCACGATGGGGAGCATTACCGGCCCAGGACGAATGATTCGTCGAAGACCTTTCCGAGAAACGAACATCCGGTCGTGCGCACCCATCCGGAGACTGGCCGGAAGGCCTTGTTCGTGAACCGCATCTTCACGTCCAAAATCGTGCAGCTATCGCAAGATGAAAGCGATAGCCTGCTTGAATTTCTTTACCGGCATATCGAGAAGCCGGCGTGGCAGTGCCGCTTCAAATGGGAGCCGAATTCGATCGCCTTTTGGGACAATCGGTGCGTTCTGCACCACGCTATGTGGGACTACTTTCCGCAGCGTCGCTTCGGCTACCGCGTCACGGTCTGTGGGGATAAACCACATTAATGCTGGTGCCGTCCCCGGCCTGAATTTGAGCGATACGGTCCGGGGGCGTACTGTTCTTTCGTTGATGACGATGAAGGGACTGTAATCATGGTGGACGTTCACCTCCTCGATGGGCCGCTCGGCGCGGAAATAGCCGGCGTCGATCTAAAATCCCTTGATGACGAGGGTTTCGCGAAGATTCACCAGGCCTTCCTGGACCATATCGTGCTCGTCTTCCGTGATCAGGAACTCGGCATGGAGGATTTTCTCGCGCATGGCCGCCGGTATGGCCCGCTGCGGCCGCATATCGTGCGCAAGAGCCGCCATCCTGTCCTGCCGGAGCTGATGATCATGGACAACAAAATCGTCGATACGAAGATCGGTGCCGAGGCCAAGCCGTCGCCCAGCCTGCTGAAGCGGGGCGCGGTCTGGCATACGGACACGTCCTACGACTATGTAAGGGCCAAGGCGACGCAGCTTTATTCGCGCGCCATCCCGAGCCGGGGCGGCGACACGCTCTTTGCCAGCGCCTATAGCATTTACGACACCCTGCCGGAGACCCTGAAGCATCGTATCGAAGGGCTGCGGGCGACCTACAAATATGGCGGCCGGCTCAAGCGGGAGGTCCAACTGCTTGAGGAAGAGGACCGTGTTCGCCCGCCCGCGGTCCACGATCTGGTCCGCACTCATCCGGAAACCGGGCGGAAAGCGATCTATTTCAATCCGGGCCAGGTGATGGAAATCGTGGGCATGGACAGCGCGGAAGGCGACGCGCTGATCGACGAGCTGAAGGGCTATATCGAATCGCCCGACGGCGATTACCGCCACAAATGGCGGGTCGGCGACCTCGTCATCTGGGACAACCGCTGCCTTGTGCATGCCGCGACGGGTGACTACCCGCCCGATGAGCACCGTGTTCACTGGCGCACCTCGATGATGGAGCACGACTGGACACCGGCGGCCGATGCGGCGGCGCGTCGGGACCAAACCGCGCGTTCAGGCGTTGCAGTGGAGGCGTGAGCCGAGGCTCGCTGCGGCACCGTGATTTTTGTTCGTTAAGAACGCTCAATCCTCGTCGAGCGTGAAACCTACTCTGAGCGTCACCTGATAATTCTCGGCTTTGCCGTCCTTGATCATGCCGCGCGTTTCGACGACTTCAAACCAACGCAAATTGTTGAGATTCTTTGAGGCGCGGGCGATTGCCTTGTCGATTGCGTCGCTGACACTGTCTCTCGATGTCCCGACAACCCGAATTACGCGATAGACGTGATCTTCCATAACGAGCTCCTTTGGCATGCCTCGAGCAGTGCAAGACTGCACGACTCATTTGAACACAGCTTTGTGGGGTGAAGAAGCAAGCATTCGGCGGCGGGCTCGTTGCCATTGCGTCCAGCAATGGGAATCATTTCAAATTCAAATAGTCTAGACTGGGCACTGGATTCAGCGATGGAGGAAGACTCGGGTTTTCGGGCTCCAGACCATGACAGCACAGGCAATAGGAATGTGGGCAACATTCGCCGTCATCGTCACGGCGATGGCCCTGTTTGCGCGGGAACGGGCGCCCTTGTCCCTCATTTCCCTGGGCGCAATCTGCGTTCTCATGCTGGTGTTTCAAATTGTCCCTGTAGTCGACGCGGGCGGCGGCAATCGTTTGGGTCCGTCACGCTTGTTGGAAGGTTTCGCCAACACCGCCTTGCTGGCGCTGATCGGGTTGATGATCTTGGGCCGCGGTCTTGCGGCGACAGGGCTGTTGCAACGCTGCGCCGGCCAATTGCTGGCTCATGCGAAGGGCAGTGCCCTCATCGCGGGTGGATTTGCGATGTTGATCGCGCTCTTGCTGAGCGGCGTCATCAACAATACACCGATCGTCGTCATATTCATCCCGATCCTGCATGAAATTTCGCAGCGCACCGGGCGGGCCCCAAGCAAGCTTATGCTGCCTTTGAGCTATGCCGCGATACTCGGCGGCATGACGACCCTGATCGGATCTAGCACCAATCTCCTCGTCTCCGAGTCTCTGGTATCGCTGGGCCGTTCCGGGTTCGGGTTTTTTGATTTTACGGTTCCGGGACTCGTACTCGCGGGGTTGGGGCTGATTTTTCTGATCGTTGTTGCGCCGCTTCTGCTTCCAAATCGATCGAGCACGTTCAACCGCCGGCCCGGCCACGGCCGGCAGTTTGCCGCGCAGATCACCGTA
>CAYYBI010000204.1:0-6419 GCA_964469835.1 uncultured Rhodospirillaceae bacterium | reverse complement strand
ACGGCGCCGCGAGGTTCCTCGGGCGGCCTTTCCTGCATTATTGACGGCGCCGCTGGCTGACATCCATATGCGCCGGATTGCGCGCGCCGACTTCCACCCCTTCGCGCCGGGGATTGCGGAACCGCTTCGGTTCCCGGTAGCGCGGCTTGCCTGGTACAGCCTGCGAGGACGCTATTGAAGTTCCTATTCTGCGGCCGCTCGCGGTACCGCCAGCCAGTCGTTCAAATCTACTAGGGCGCGCTGGGTATAGCCTAATTTGCGGTCGCGGCCGCGCGGCCGCTTCTTGCCCTCGACCGGAACGAGCGGCGGGAACAGGCCGAAATTGACGTTCATGGGTTGGAAACTGTCGGGATTCGCGCCGCCGGTGATGTGGTTCAGCAAAGCGCCCATCGCGGTGGATGGCGGCGGTGCGGGGAGGGTATGCCCATGATGCTCGGCGGCGGCGAAACGGCCGGCAAGGAATCCGATGGCGGCGGATTCTACATATCCCTCGACGCCGGTAATTTGCCCGGCGAAACGCAGCCGCGGATCGGCCTTGAGGCGGAGCTCGGCATCAAGCAGGCGCGGGCTGTTCAAAAATGTGTTGCGGTGAATGCCGCCGAGCCGTGCGAAGCGGGCGTTTTCCAATCCCGGTATGGTTCGGAAGATGCGGGTCTGCTCGCCGTGTTTCAGCTTGGTCTGGAACCCGACCAGGTTGAATAGTGTCCCGAGCGCATTGTCCTGGCGGAGCTGCAGCACCGCATAGGGTTTTTCGGTGCTGTTCGGATTGGTCAGTCCGACCGGCTTCATGGGGCCGTAACGCAAGGTTTCGGCCCCGCGTTCCGCCATGACCTCGACCGGCAGGCAGCCTTCGAAATAGGGGGTAATGTCCTCCCATTCCTTGTATTCGATCTTTTCGCCGGTTCGCAGCGCCTCGATCAAATTTTCGTACTGCGACCGGTCGAGCGGGCAATTGATGTAATCGTTGCCTTCACCCTTGTCGTAGCGCGATTGGAACCACGCCTTGGAGAGGTCGATCGAGTCGCGGTAGACGATGGGAGCGATGGCGTCGAAAAACGCCAGCGTATTCTCGCCCGTGCGTTCGAGCAGCGCGCCGCTCAGTGCGGCGGAGGTGAGGGGGCCGGTCGCGACGATTACTGAACGCCACTCCGCAGGCGGTATATCCGTAACCTCTTCCCGCTCGATGGTGATCAAGGGATTTCCGGCGAGCGCTTCCGTCACCGCGGCGCTGAAGTTGTCCCGGTCGACGGCGAGCGCGCCGCCCGCGGGTAAACGGTGCGCATCGGCACAGCGCAGGATAAGCGATCCACCGCGGCGCATTTCTTCGTGCAGCAGGCCGATGGCATTGTATTCGGCGTCGTCGGAGCGAAAGGAGTTGGAGCAGACAAGTTCCGCCAGCCCGTCGGTTTGATGCGCATCGGTGCCTGTTTTGGGGCGCATTTCGTGCAGCCGGACCGGCACGCCCGCTTCGGCGAGCTGCCAAGCCGCTTCGCTGCCGGCGAGCCCGCCGCCAATGATATGCACTGTCTTATGGTCTTCGGTCATTCCCCGTCCTCGGGTGGAAGTTCCTCTGTAACAACGGTTCGCGGGAATGGCACGTTTAAACCGCGTGCTGGGCTTAGGCTGCGGGATTCACAGCATTTGACGCAAGGAATTTCCGGAGAGGACAAGCCAATAGCCCGCCATGCGTCATTCGGCCTTGGGCTTAATTGCCCTCTTTTTCGGTTTGCTTTTGGTCGCGGGGGCGGCGCCCGGCCAGTCAGCCAACGGGAACGGCATCTGTTCCGAATTGAAGGTGAGGAATCGCACGATTTGATAGAGGTACCGGCCGAGTTCCTCGCCGAATGAGGTGAGGCGCGGATTTGTCTTTGCTGAAAAGAGTTTCCAAAGAAATTGCAGCACCGCGACAACCACCAGGACGATTTCGGCGAGATAGAACAGGACTGCAAACAGGATCATATAGGCCAAGCGTAGCCAGGTGCCGCGAGATTTGAGGTTGTCCTTGACCTCTTCGCCCGGTGAAGAGCCGTTTTCGACCTGGTCGCTCATCGCAATTTTCCCCGCATTCCAATGGTTTTCCGAGTATACGGGATGATATGGGGATCGCCATCGGTCTTGTGAATGAATGGGCCGCTAAATTTTCGACTGGCACTGTCGACGTTTCACGATTGACCGGGGCCGCCAGCGGTGAAATTCTGCTCCCAAGGGTCGCCTAGCGGCGCCAGTCCCGGCGGTTCGTAGCGCGGCCTGGGGAAGGAGCATAACGCAATGCGCCAGTATAGCCTTGCCTTGTTTCTCGTAATCCTTCTGCCGGCGGCGCCGGTTATCGCCGCGCCGCAAATGCTGGGGGTTTTCGCCACCGGACCGAATCCGACTCCGCTACGGTGTGCGGACGGGGTCTGCAGTGCGGAATTCTCTGCTTTTTGTCTACAGCAACGACGCGATGCCCCGCTCGACGGGACGCCATACATGACGGTGGATCCGTCCCAATTTCGATTGGCGGTTCGGAGTGCCGATGGCCAAGTGCGGACGGTTCAGGCGGATGGGCTTACCATTCGGAGCGCGCGGAATTACGCCGCCGTGCACATCAGTATCCCGGAATCCACGGTGCGGCGGCTCGGCGGCGTAGCGGCCGCGCTGCATGTTGCCGCGCACACGAGCGTGGAGCCGGCCCCCGTGACAAACGACCCAATGCCGATAACGGAGCGGGAACGGCGCCTTGCCGCCGGCGTGCACCGGAAAATCGGCGAACGCTACGTCGAAAAGGCTGGGAAACTGTCCGATTCCGCGAAGGCGGCGATGACGATGATCAACGCGCTTCCGACCGATACGACGGCGCTATCGCCGGACGCACAGGCGAAGACTGCTTGGTCGGCCGTCGATTCCGAGGGTATTGACGCAAATAGCCGGGGTTTTCTCGAACAGCGCGTTGACGCGTGTACCACCCTGGCCAAGAGCGCCTGGTTCAAGGGCGGTGTCGGGACCTGTCTCAAGAGCTTTCATGACAGCTTTGTCAGTACGTTGAACGGCGACTACTGGGCGGCTATCGGCGCGGGACTTTGATGGGCGGATACTGCATCAAATCCGTTGTCCGATTAAGCCGCCCAACTTGACCGGCCCTGAATGGCCCATCGGCCGGCCTTGTAGGTGACGATATAAAGCGATTTGTAGCTTCCGATCACGGAGCCGTCTGCCCGGTAGCGCGAGAATTGGACGCGAAAGTGGACCTTGCCCGGCCCGGCGTCAAACGGCTCCACATAGTCCCAGGCCGAGCGGCCCCATTCGGTGGATTGACCCTTCCGGTCCCAAACCAGCATATGCAGGTCTTCCGGCGTTTCCATTACCGTGACGGTATCGCTATGGAAACGCACATGGGGGAAGTGGAACCAGCGGGTCAGCAATGCCTCGGCGTCTTCGGCGTTGAAGGCTTCCATAAAGCCGTCCATCGCCGCGCGTGCGGCGTCAATGTCTTCATTCAGGTCTGCGGTCATCGATTCTCGCCGGGCAAAATTCTTGGTCGGGGTATCCGCCATACGGCGAAGCGGGTTGGCAAACGCCAAGCACGAGCCGGATGGACTGGCGCATTATGTGTCGTCCATCCGGCTATCCTTGCGCTAAGCGGCTTCTTTATTCGCCGTCACCCGTCCGTACGCCGCCGCGTGACCCGCGTCGAGTTTAGGTCTTTTTCTTCTTTTTCGTTTTGGCGAAACGTTTGAACCAGCCGGCGAATTTTGAGCAGTCGGTTTTTTCGAGCGCCGTCGACCCGAGCGGATTGGCCTTGGACGCCGCCTTTGCTTGTACGACGAATTTGTCCACCCATTGATTTGCATCGGCCGGGGTTTCCGCTTTTACCCAATCCGTCGTGGCATCGCCAAGGAGATCGGCCAGCACTTTTTGCTGGGACCCCGTCATGATGTAGATGCCGGGCTTGGATGGATCCTTGGTATGGTACAAATCGAGGACCCGTTTATCGTTGCACCAGTTGATCCTTTTCTGGAACGGAATGACCTCATCGACGATCAGGTTTTTCAGTGCAGTCTGTGTCGGTTTGTTGAGTTTGTTCCACCATTTTTCACTGGCGCCGATCCAGTAGTAATCGCCGACCATGCCGTTGATTCCGGCGATCGTGAAATAGGGTGCTTGATCCTTGACGGAAATGAAGCCGCCGAGACTGGTGATCAGCCCGTCCACCACCTTCGTCTGAAGCGCCGGCGGCACATCGCCAAACGCCATGGTGACCGGGTTTGCGCCCCATTTCTTGAGCGCCACATTCTCGGCCGGACCCGTGCTGCGGATCTTCTTGCCCTTGAAGTCGGCGGGTTTTAACAACCGCTCGCCGGCGCCCAGGCCGATATACATGCTGATATGGGCGGTGCCGAAAATTTTCACGCCATGAACGTTCGACATGCGTTTCTTCAGGAATTTGAAAGTATCCAGCTTATCGAGCGAATTCATTGCGCCGGGCGTGTTCAGCAGCATCGGGCCATTTACGATGCTCATATACGGGTCGATCTGGGCCGATTTGCCGAACTGGCCCCAGGTCATTTCAAGGTTGCCGTCGCGCATGGCTTCAACGGCTTCGGGGACGTTGTACAGCCCGCCTGCGGTGAAGATGCGGAGCCTGCTGCCGGGAATCACTTTGGCGAGGCGCTCCTTGAAAAATTCCTGAGCGATCGCCGCGGGATGCGGTGGCGGGCTAACATCCGACGCGATGCGGATCGTCACAGGCTGGAGATTTTGTGCGGCGGCCGGCGGCGAATTGGTCAGGCCAAAAGCGCAGACCGTCAGGGCTGCGAAACCGAACGAATATTTGAGGGGATTCTGTAAATAGGTCATGTCGGCGAGTCTCCCTTTTCGACAATGCGGAATAAGAAAGCTCAACCACCCAATGACGTTATTTGAGTTTTTTGATTTTCGGGTGCGCTAAATCGTATCACCAAAGTTGCAAACGGTAAATTTGTGCCCGTAAGCGCAATGTTGGAATGCTTATCTTGAGTACCGGTTTTGACGCCGCGACGGGAGCGGTCGTTAAGCCCGTTTGCGCCTTTTCGGCTTGGCGAAATAGGGTTTGAGGAATGTGCCGGTATGACTTCCGGCCGTGGCGGCGATGGCGTCGGGCGTACCGGTCGCCACCAGCCGGCCACCCTTGTCGCCACCGTCCGGGCCGAGATCGATGATGTGGTCGGCGGTCTTGATGACCTCCAGATTATGCTCGATGACGATCACCGTATTGCCTTGCTCGACCAGCGCCTGCAGAACTTCGAGCAGCTTGCGCACATCCTCGAAATGCAACCCGGTGGTCGGCTCGTCCAGAATATAGAGCGTCCTCCCGGTCGCCCGCTTGGAGAGTTCCTTGGCCAGCTTGACCCGCTGCGCTTCGCCGCCGGACAGGGTGGTCGCCTGCTGGCCGACCTGGATGTAGCTGAGCCCGACGCGTTTCAGCGTCTCCATCTTGTCGCGGATCGACGGCACCGCCTTGAAGAACTCGGCGGCTTCCTCGACGGTCATTGCCAGGATGTCGGCGATTGATTTGTCCTTGAAGGTGATTTCCAGCGTCTCGCGGTTGTAGCGTTTGCCCTTGCAGACATCGCATTGCACGTAGACATCCGGCAGGAAGTGCATTTCGATCTTGATGACGCCGTCGCCCTGACAGGCCTCGCACCGGCCGCCCTTGACGTTGAAGGAGAACCGGCCCGGCGCATAACCGCGCGCCTTCGCTTCGGGCAGGCCGGTGAACCATTCGCGGATCGGCGTGAAGGCGCTGGTATAGGTGGCGGGGTTGGAGCGCGGCGTCCGGCCGATCGGCGATTGGTCGATGTCGATCACCTTGTCGAGGAACTCGAGCCCGGTAATCGACTCATGTGCGCCCGGATGTGCGCGGCTGCCGTTCAGATGCCGCGCCAATGCCCGATAGAGCGTCTCGACAACGAAGGTGGACTTGCCGCTACCGGAGACTCCGGTTACGCAGGTAAAGGTGCCAAGCGGGATCGAGACGTCGATATCCTGAAGATTATTGGCCCGCGCGCCCGTGACCGTGAGAATCTGACCGGGCCGGCCGGGACGGCGCGTGTCGGGCATCGGAATTTGGCGAAAGCCCGTGAGATATTGCGCCGTCAGGCTTTCGGTGCTGCGCATGACCTCTTCCGGCGTGCCGTGCGCGACCAGCTTGCCGCCATGAATCCCGGCGCCGGGGCCCAAATCCACCAGATAGTCCGCGATCCGCATTGCGTCCTCGTCATGCTCGACGACGATGACCGTATTGCCCAGGTCGCGCAGCCGTTTCAGGGTTTCGAGAAGGCGGTTGTTGTCACGCGGATGCAACCCGATCGACGGTTCGTCCAACACATATAAAACGCCCATCAAACCTGAACCAATCTGCGAAGCGAGACGAATGCGCTGGCTCTCGCCGCCGGACAGCG
>CAYYBI010000203.1:0-12500 GCA_964469835.1 uncultured Rhodospirillaceae bacterium | reverse complement strand
CCTTGGCCGCGTGCGGAACCACATACTCATCTGGACCTCAAATCGACGGCCGTCTGTTTAGCCTCGGCGTGGCGTCCGGTGATCCGTGGCCCAATAGCGTCGTGATTTGGACACGGCTCGCACGCCACCCGCTCGAAGGCGGCGGCATGCAGTCTTCGCCAATCCCTGTGCGATGGGAAGTAGCGACGGACGAGCGGATGCGGGATATCGTCCGACGGGGCTCCACCATCGCACTGCCGCGATATGCCCATTCTGTCCATGTGGAGGTTGACGGTCTCTCGCCGCATCGTTGGTACTGGTACCGATTCAGCGCCGATGGCGAGGAAAGCCAAATCGGTCGAACCCGAACAGCGCCGGCCGCCGGACAACACCTCGACCAATTGCGTATGGCATTTGCATCCTGCCAAAACTACGAACGCGGGTATTTCACCGCCTATCACCATCTGGCGTCCGAAGACTTGGACCTCGTCCTACACCTAGGCGACTACATCTATGAGGGCGGTACTCATCAAGGACGGCCACGCCAACATAATTCTGGCGAAGTGGAGACGCTCGAGGAATACCGCAACCGCTACGCGCTCTATAAGCTCGACCCGGACCTTCAAGCCGCCCATGCCGCATTTCCCTGGGCGGTGGTGCCCGACGATCACGAAGTCGACAACAATTACGCCAACGACCTGGAACAAGATCTCGCCGTCTCACCGCGTAAATTCCTGGAACGCCGCGCCGCGGCTTATCAGGCCTACTACGAACACATGCCATTGCGCCGCGCCGCCGTCCCGAAAGGGCCGAATATGCAGCTATTCCGGACACTCGCGTTCGGCGATCTTGCCACCGTTCATTTACTCGATACACGGCAATACCGGAGCAACCAGCCCAACAAGGACACGGCAGGATTGGGGGACGATAGCAAAGGCGATGCCCGGGCGACAATGCTCGGCGTGCAACAGGAGCGGTGGCTCTATGCAAAGTTCGCAAAGCGTGACCAGGCCTGGAACGTCCTCGCGCAACAGGTTCCAATGATGCAGCGGCGGCGACCGCGGGACAACAGCAGGCGGGACAATTTGGACCAGTGGGACGGATACCCCGCGGCGCGTCGGAGACTATCGAATGCATTGAGAGAAAATGCGACCGAGGGCGTCATCGTATTGTCGGGTGACGAGCACGAAAACTGGGTTTCCGATATCAAGGCCAATTTCGATGACCCCACCTCGCCAACCCTGGCCGCTGAATTCGTTGGGACCAGCATTTCGTCAGCCGGCAACGGCTACCGGACGACCGCTCAATTTCAACGGGTGATCGCGGCGAACCCCCATGTCAAGTATCATAATGGCCGACGCGGCTATGTGCGTTGTACTGTCGGACGTGAAACGTGGCGTACCGATTTGCGGGTGATGCCATACGTTACGAGGCCGGGCGCCCCGATTGGAACCCCTGCTTCGTTCGTGGTTGAGCGCCGTTTGTTGAACCCGGCACAAGTCTGATCCCTGACATGCGATCAGCGATAACGGTCTACGACGTGTAATCATGTCCACAGCGAAAATGGGTAGGGTTCCGTGGCCAAGCCCAATCGAAGGATTACTGAGAAATTAGGCAGATCTCGCCGGCGCATCTGAACCGCATCGATGCAGCCGGAGCACCGCCGCTGCCCGATACGGCAGCCGGCTGGCACATGGTTTTCTGTGTGAGGAAAAGGGTTAGTTATGTTTCGGCATGCTAACCTCGGGGCTCATTACGCCTTGAGGCTTAGTAGTTTTCCACAGCAATCTACTGTAATGAGAGGTGTCTTGTGCCCCGCCGTTCTACGCCAGGCACGAGGCTTCAGCCAGCCAAGGACGTTGATGTGGCCCAGCAAGAATTACCCGATCGTTCCCTTCGATCGACTGTAATGCACGGTGTTACCTGGCTGTTCCTCGCGAATGTCAGTGCCAGGTTGATGGGATTTGCGGCACTCTACGTCACAGGCCTGTTGCTTTCGAAGACGGACTTCGCGCTATACGCCATTGCGTTCGCTTATAGCGAGCTGCTTGGCTATCTAAAAAACGGCGGCATGCAGAAAATTCTTCTCCAACGCGGCCGCTCTTTCGGAATGTTATTTCCAGCCGTGCTGGGCATTTCGTGGATGATCAATCTGTTCTGGTTCCTGCTGCTCGTGGTGATGGCCCCGGTGATCGCCAATATTTACGGCTCGGACCAGCTCTTGACGTTGGTCGCGGTCATCGCGATAGCGATTCCGGCCGAAACCATCGGCGCGCTGCTGCAGGCAAAACTGGCGATAGACCTTCGTTTCGGCGTTCTCGCCAGGCTGAGCGTGTATGTGGCTCTTGTTCGCAATGGCGGTATCATCGCCTTCGCGTTCCTCGGATTCGGCCCGATGAGCCTAGCCATCCCCATCGTGTTGATCTCTCTGTTCACGACGATTTACACCTATTGCATGGCCGGCGTCCGATGCCGCCCGATATGGCCACGCCGCCTATTGCTTAAGCCGCTCGCACGACAATCGGCCTGGATCATGTTTGGCATGATCGCCCTCGCCCTCGGTGCGAATGGCGACTACATGGTGATCGGCGCTCTCGCAGAGAAGGTGACGCTCGGCGAGTATTTCTTTGGTTTTCAACTGACTGTCGCGATTTATGCGACGCTGACGGCCGGTCTTTCGCAGGTGTTGATTCCATCTTTCGCGTCCATGAACGCCAACCGGAACCGCCAGGAATATGCCTTTATTCGCGCGCTTGAGATGAGCTCCCTGTTGATTTTCGGCGTAAGTTTCGCAATGGCGGCATTTGCCGAACCGCTCATCCATTGGGTCTGGTCAGGCAAGTGGGATGCAGCAATTCCGGTGGTCCAGATTCTCGCCGTAACCGCGCTGATGCGCGTCACCTTTCCAATGGGCCGATCCCTTCTGGAAGCGCGCGGACAATGGAGAGCCGTGGCGGCCTTGAGTTGGTGCCAGGCGATCGGCCTGATCACAAGCGCCGCGCTCGGCGCCTGGATGGGCGGTTTGGTTGCCATCGCGCTATCGGTCGGAATTTACAACATACTGATGGGGCTTATTCATCTTATCGTCATCCAGCGCGTAATCTCGCTATCGATCGGAAAAGTGATGTGGTCCGTGTTCGGTCCCTATACGGTTGCCGCTCTAGCGCTATCCGGAAGTTGGTTGCTAAACCACTATCTTCGGATTTCAGTCCACCCGCTGCTCGAAACGACGATTATCGCTGGTTACTATTCAATTATCTTTGTGGCTTTCGCTTGGATCGTAAACCGGTCCGCATTCCGCGAGTGCCTGAGTTTCATCAAGAAACTCGGCAATAACCGGTAGCCAGCCGGCCGCCCTAGCGTCGACGCTGCCTGACACCTTCGCCGCAACAATTCGGCGCGACCGCGCATTATACCGCGGTTGCATCCGGCCTCGAAAGCAAGCCAACGGCTCAGCCTGAGCGGACAAGATATATTAGAGAATGATGTGAGAATATGTGGGTAGGGGCGACAGCCATAAGACTGTCGCCCCCGAGGGGGGTGTGTTGAGGGACTAAAGCCACAACACTTAAACCCTACAGCGACGATCCCCCGTTGCGGCGGTGCATCAGGCCGAAAATTATACAATTACGGGGTAGTTCGTTGAGAGGAATTTGATCTCGTAATTCACTAAATCAAATCATTGAAGAGTTATCTAAATGCCCACTGAGCACGCAATTTTTTTGGTGTCGGCTTTGGAGCGACGCACCATCGGGTCGCCTGCACGCCGATCAAATCATACCAAAGAATATCACCCTTGGGTGGCAATCCTGCAGTGCGCTCAGGCGGTTTGGCAGGCGGATTCGCACGAGTCTGCCCTCCGCCAATTCGATCAGTGGATGGAGCCGCCCGGCTCCGTTTGCAGAAGTTGTTTAGCGGCACGGCCCGCGCGCTTCCAATACGCCCACGCTTCCAGGTCTGCCCAATCGAGCAATAACTTGCTGGCGCTGGCTTCCGCCTTGAGCGGCGCATCATTACCGTACTGATCCACCAGAACCTGAGCGACCAATACGCATTCCTGGACTGAATCCCAATGCGTCGGAACCGTCGCACCGCTCACTGGCGAGATCGTCTTCCGGCGATTCTTGTCCTCGCCCTGTGTCCCACTACTCAGGATCTTCTTGCTCACTATCGTCTCTCCTTGAACCTAGGCGAATTCTTTGCATTCCCCGATTCGGGTTACCTCGGATACTCAAAAGACACAAGGCCTTACAAAGAATTGTTAATGATCATTAACTAATATCCTGTAATATAGAAATTATTTATTACTAGCTAGATTTACGCCGCTAAGCCTTTCGCATAAAGTGCAAAAACGATCTACTACTGAATGATTATATCCTCCGAGGTAGAGCTATACCGTCCCGCAATCGACTCAATGAAACTATCCGATATTTTTCAAAGAATTACTAATACGTACGCGCTTTTTACATAAAACCTAAGTAGTATGATTTAAACTTAATTAGAAGTCTAAGATCGTCCTCAACAGAAGAAAAATTAACTTCGGAATCATGAGGACTTAATACTATGACCCCGTCACCGGTCTATCTGGTCGGCGGCTCCAAACTCTTCCGTCACGGTTTACGTGTATATCTCGAAGGGACACCATTTGAAGTTGTTCGCGAAATCGAGAATGCCACAGAAGTCAAAAGCCGAACGGCAGGCGAGGTGCCACCTAGCCTAATTCTCCACGCACGATCCAGCGGTCATCAGGATCAGGCAGACTCTATTCGAATTCTTCGTCATTCCTTTAAAGACGTACCGGTCGTTGTCATTGCTGAAGCCTTGTCGCTGGAGGATGTGACACGGTGTCTCGCCGCCGGCGCCAAGGGATACCTGCTCAGCGAAATTTCAACGGATGCTCTTTCTTATTCACTCCAGCTCGTCCTGCTCGGCGAAATGGTACTGCCAAGCCAACTCGCCACCTTCTGGACCAGCGGGCGCCCCCGTCCCACTGATTCAAAGGCGCAAACGTTGACGCAGAAACTCTCGAACCGGGAAAGCGATATCCTGCGTTGCCTGATCGACGGCAGCTCCAACAAGGCGATCGCACGGCGTCTCGCGATCACGGAGTCCACGGTCAAGGTGCACATGAAGAGCCTGCTGCGGAAGCTCAATGCGGCGAACCGCACCCAAGCGGCCATATGGGGCATGGAAGCCGGTTTCGGCGGCGGAATGGACACAGGCAACGTCGAAAGCTGAAACGCCAGGGCTGCAGCAGAGCTGCTTCGGGCATGGGTATGCTGAATGCCGCCCCAACCGATCTTACAGCCAAGACGACAAGCAAAGACCCTTTTGATTGAGACTGAAGGCGGTGCAGGTGCACCGCCTTTCGTCATTGCAAACGCGCCCCTTTCGAAGCGCGGAGCGACGGTAGCTAGGCCAGCCGGTCAATCAGGGCGGAAAGGGTCTGGGAGATTTGTACCGCTCCGGTACGATGATTGAGCAGCATGTAATTCCCGGTCGCACACCGGCCGATGCTGAACTGCGCTTCCTGCGCCCCGGTCGGTTGGACTTCGAAAAAATCGGCATCCGGTTTCCGGGTGCGCCGTACGGCCGCCCATTCCGCGTGCCGGATCATCGTCTCCGCCACACGTTCGAATTCGTCGATATCCTGTTGGGTCAAAAGATAGGTTTTCTGCAATGTCCTGGATGCCCCCGTGCGTCGCTGCAGCGCCCCAGTCAATGGAGCGCCCATACCATAGGGCGTCCGAACTATCCCGAAAATCGGCTCAAGGAGGCGAGGTTTCGACGCAAACGGGTTACCTGAAACAGGCAAATTCGGGCCCGCCTCTGCCGCATTGGATGAACGTTATTCCCACAGGAGGGGGTGCACTACACCCTTCGGGTTACTTTCGCCTTGAATTCGCAAACTCCATACTGCGCTCTCCCGCAGCCATCAAGAGCTTGCGGCTGAACAACGAATAAGGCCGTATCGGCGGTTGAGAGCGTCTGAGCCAACCGCCGCCGGCAGGGAGCAATAAGGTGATCGCAGGCGCGGAAAAGGGCCCCACGCTGTGGCGGCAGCTGACGTCCGCGCTGGACCGGCTCTCCGAACCTGTCGTCGTAACCGGGTATTGGCGGCACGGCGGTGGCGTGGTGTTGCACATCAATCCGGCCTGGACCGCCCTGACCGGCTTCACCGCCGCAGAATTGCTCGGCCAGCCGGCGCTCGATGTCTTGTTCGGTCCGCCGCCGCACGCCGAAGGCCGAAGTTGGATTCGAACCCTGTTGAACAACGGCGACGCTGCCAGCCTGGACTTCACCGTCCCCCGGCGCGACGGACAATCGGTTCACGTCAGGGTCAGGGGCTCAAGCGTCCGTTTCCCGGGGGAAGACGAACACTTTCTCATCACCGCACATGTTCCGGCCGCCGAAGCCGATGCATCGGACGCTGTAGGCAATGAGGGAGGCTGCAAAATTCTTTCTTTCGGATTGCCGAATGGCGACGGCGAGGTGCGGGAGAACCAACGTCAGGCGGAGGCCCTGATCGCCGCCCAACTCGGCTTTCAGCATAGCTTGGAAGAGTGTCCGTTCGGGGTCGAACGGATCGATCGGGCCGGCCGAATTCTCTACGCCAACCCGATCTATCACGATATCCTGGGATATGATGAAAACGCGCTCATCGGCGAAAGCGTCTTCGAGCGTTTTCAGGAACCGGATCGACGCCGTGCCTTCCGCACTTATCTCCGGCATTTGCTGACGAAACGCCCAAAGGCGACCCCCACCTTCACCACCTATCGCCGTCAGGACGGCACGCTCATCGAATTGCGGCTCGACTGGGCATATGAATTCGGACGGTACGGCCAGATCACCGGCTTGATATCGGTAGTGACACCCTTGTCCGACCGCCCCAAACCTGGCGCGGCACAATCGACCGCGAAGGACGCACCGTCGGCGCAAACCGACAACCCCGGCGGTGCCTCGGAGCGCACTGCCGACGCCGACCGGGCGCTGCACTACTCACTCTATGCCGCCCGGGTTTGGACATCGATCCTCGCCCAGCGACACCCGGAAGACCAAGATACGGAGACCCTGGGGAAAATCGACAAAAGCCTGAGCGAGGCGCTCCATCTGCTCGGGGCGGACCGCGTGCCGGACGTGCCAGCATCCGCTTATTACGAAGAGAGCAGCCCGCTGCAGGGACAGGTGGTTGTCGTCATCGAACCATCAGATGTGCTGCGATCCAGCATGCTCGACCTGCTGCAAAGCTGGGGATGCCGGGCGGTCGGCGTCGATCTGCCGGAAAATGCCGTGGACCGCCTCGTCCGCGCCGGCCGGCTACCTGATTTGATTATCTGTGATCTGGCGCTCGGTATCGGCCTTGGCGGCGATAGCGCGATCCGCCTGCTATGGCGCCGATACGGGGCCGGAATTCCGGCTGTTTTGGTCGCCGACGAACCCGCGGCGGAGCTTGAGAAATTCGCCGCATCGGTCGGCATGAAAGTGTTGCGTCAGCCACTCCATCCGATCGAACTCAGAAGCGCCCTGCTCGGCCTGTGGCACGAAAAAACGTCCGACCACAAGGACTGAGCCGAACCAATCCGGCCGCCGATAATTCCGGAACCTTACCGGCCCGGCGCGTTTTGCAGCACCGAAACGATATCGTCCAAGGAACCGATCTCGATAACCAACGCAGCATCCAGCTGCATTGCCATTGACGCCTCAATGCCGAGAATTAGACGCATATGGCCGAGGCTGGTCCACGCATCGACCGTTTCGATCGAGGCATCGTCCGGCAATTCATCGGGGGTTAGCTCCAGCGCATCGGCGAGCAGCCCCCGCGCGCGCATCCGCAAATCGTCCATCGCAATGCCCCTTCCGCTCGCTCAGCCCGGCCCTTGCCGCAAACAATGATCGCGCACCCTGTCCCGGTTCACCTTGCCGCGGTCGGTCTTGGGAATTTCGGCAACCGTGTACCAACGATCCGGCACGCATTCGGCTTTGATACGGGCACGGCACCAATCGCGCAAGTCCGCGATCTCAGGCGTCGGCTGGCCATCGGTTTCGCCGGCCGCGAGAGTTACCGCGACGCCGACGATTTCGCCGCTCACCGGATCCGGCATGCTGAAACAACAGGCCTCGGCCACCCCGGGGTGGCGTTCCAGCAGCAAATCCACCTCCTCCGGATGCACCTTCACACCGGCCTTGTTGATCTCCGACTTTCGCCGTCCGACAAGCCTGATCCGGCCGTCGCCATCGATGTGTCCCGAATCGCCGGTATGGTACCAGCCATTTCGGAGCACCGGCTCCGTCAGGTCGGGGCGCGCATGGTAACCCATCATAAGCGACGGGGTTTGCACCAAGATCTCCCCGTCGCCCCGGCTGCGCATTGTGCCGTCAACCGACAGGACCGCTGCGCAACCGCCCCACATCGTACCGATCAAACCGTCTTCGGGCGCGGCATCGGCCAGCGACGCGCCAGCGATCCAGTTCGCGGTTTCGGTTATGCCGTACATATTGACCACGCTGTCCGTGCCCGCCCAATGCGCGACATCCTGCCACAGCGCCGAAGACAGAGGCGCCGAGCCTATATGAACGCGCTGCAGGCATCGCCGCGGCGGCGCAGTCGACAACCGCAACGCCATCGGCCAAAAGGCGGGAACCGAACTCATGAACGTGACGTCATGCTCGGCCAATGTCGCGCCCAAATCCACCATCTCCTTCATCGCCATCCCGGACCACAACAAGAGCTCACCACCGGCGAACAACGGGGTCAGGCAATTGCCGATCAAACCGTGTCCAAAATGGGTCGGCAGAACACACAGCGACCGTGCCAAACTTGCGTCGCCCATATGGACGCGGTTTAACCCAATGCGGGCGAGCAGCGATCGCAGGCTGTGGACAACCCCCTTCGGCGCTCCCGTGGTCCCGGAGGTAAAAAGGATAAGCGCAGGGTCATCCAACGTGCGAACAGCGCCTCCTAATAGACTTTTTTTACTTGCTTTATCACGGATAGAATACAAACTCGGCACACCATCCGGAACCACCGGACCGTCCTCTTTGCCAATCAAGACCGCGGCCGGATTGAGAAAATTTCCGATAACCGACATTTCGCCGGCGGTAATACCGGGATTCACGCAGACGGCGCATCCGCCCGCGGCCCAGACACCGAAGAGGTCGGCAAAAAACATCGGCGTGCCGCCATGGCCGATGACCACATGCGGCCGGTCCGGCGTAACCATCGGGCGCAATAGCGCCGCGGTGTGCTCGGTCGCGCGCGCCAGATCCTCCGCCGTCCATCGTGTTCCCTGGCGCAAATCCGTGACCGACCCGATCGCGCCGAAATCTATGGTGATGCTCATCTCGAGAGAGTAGTCGAGGACTCGCCGACGGTATAGCGCGCCCTACCCAACCTGAGCATTCTCCTGTCCATATGCGCCATTCGCTGGAGGGCAAAGCTTCACTAATATTTTAGGGAAGGCGCCAAATTTGTGCCTTCGAGGACAGACAAGGCTATGAACCGAGGCTATATCGACCATTTTCATCAGCACGGATTCGCCGTGATCCGTGGCGTCTTCCGGGCGGACGAAATCGCCGAGGCGGCGGCGGCCTTCGACCGGATAAAGGCGCGGGCGTTGGAATACCGGACCAGCTTCCGTCATCAGAACGTCTTCTTCCAGTTGAGCCAGGATCCGTCGATCGGCAAACAGGTGCGGCTCGTTCAATGGCCCTCCTATTTCGACGAGACCTTGAACCGTATTCGGCTGGACCGCCGGCTGCATGATTTCCTTGCTCCTTTGATCGGCAGTTCCCTGAAACAGATCATCAATCAAATGCACTGGAAGCAGCCCGGCGCCGCCCAAACCAGCTTCGGCTACCACCAGGATATCTGGTTTCGCCGCCCCCGCGAGGCATATCGCGATCCGGAGTCGAGTTTCATCCAAACCGGCATCGCCATCGATCCACAGCGTGTGGCAAACGGCGCGATGACGTTCTATCCCGGCAGCCATTTGCGTGGATCGCTCAGCCTTCCAGGCGAACGCCGGATCATGGACCGGTCAATGGATGAGCGCGATTTGCACACGCTCGGCCTCGACCCGGCCGAAGCAGTCACCGTCGAGATGGCGCCGGGCGATCTTGCCATCTGGAACCTTTTTGTCCTGCATGGATCGGGACCGAACACGACCCGCAGCGACCGGCGGCTCTACATCAACGGCTATGTATCGGCGGATAAATGCGATCGCGGCGAATGGGCCTTCCGCGACGGCGCGCCCTGCGCGCTCGGCGAACCGACGCTGGTCCATTACGAGGACCTCTACCGGCGGCCTCAGCCGCATTATGTCGATATGGCGCGATAAGATCCGGAAATCCGGTCTTTCGACCAAATTCTGATATCGGTCGGCAGACATAAAAAATTGGCGGAGCGCCCGTCGACAACTCCTGATTCATCCCGCCTGCCCACGCGATTTATCTTGGTCGTCAACGAGGCGACATCCGCCATTCACATACCCTAGAGCTAAAGGGTTAACAGAGTTTTTATAAAAATACGGTGGATTGCCTTATTTTGACCCTTTCCCGGTAAATTTTCACGATCGACACACCGAAAATCGGCGGATTTAGGTCGATCCTCTGCCAGGTTCGAAGCCATACACCTCACGCGCGGCCTGCTCCGAAATATAGCCATCCGCCAAATCCCGCGCCACGGCCTCGCGGGGCCGCGCCTTGGGGTCGCCAAATCCGCCGCCGCCCGAGGTCTCCAGCCGCACCACGTCTCCTTGACGCAATTCGAGGCCCGACAGCTTCGAACCGGGCTCCTGGACTTGGCCATTGCGGCGAATCATTAGCCGGCCGACCTGCGCGGGATACCCGCCATTGAGACCGTAAGGCGGATGCCGGAACCGCTCGAAACTGGTCGCCAGAACACCGTCCGCCGCCTCGATCCGAAATTCCCGATAGAGCCCCAAGCCGCCCCGTGTTTGCCCGGCACCGCCGGAATCCGGCGTCAGTCCGTAACCACTGAACGTCACCGCATGGCTGCTTTCGACCATTTCCAACGGGGAATTGGCGAGATTGTGAAATCCTGCGGAAAAGGCATTGGCACCGTCTTCCTCCGGATGCGCGCCCCAGCCGCCGACCTCGATTTCTAGATAAACGTCGGGAGCACCGTCCGGCTTTTGCATGCCGACCGAATACACGTAGCTGACACCATAGTACGCCGCCGGGATCCGGTCCGGCACCGCCTGCGCCAACGCTCCCATCACCGCGTTGACGATGCGATGGCCGGTGAGCATCCGGTTGACGACCGGCGCCGGATGGCGGCAGTTCACCACCGACCCTTCGGGTGCAATAAGGTCGATCGGCCGGTAGCAGCCGGAATTCGCGGCGAAGTCGCCTCCTGCCGCGCTCATCACCGCAAAATAAACCGCCGATTTCGACATATTGAGCGTGCAATTGACCGAACCGCGCGCCTGCGGGCTGGAACCGGTGAAGTCGACCACCGCCCGCTCGCCCTCGATGGTGAGGGCCACCCGGATCGGCAAGGGCTGGTCGCTGAATCCGTCATCGTCGACGACGTCTTCGAATTCATACACGCCGTCGGGCATCGCGCGCAGTGCGGCCCGCATGGCCTGCTCCGACTGATCCATGATGCGCTCGGTGGCGGCGCGCAAGGGTTCGACGCCATATCGCCGCGCAATCCGGGTCAACTCCGCAGCGCCGATTTCCAGCGCCGCCATTTGCGATGCCAGGTCACCGGCCAGCTTCTCCCGTTCTCGGCTGTTATTGAGGATCAGGCCGTGCACCGCCTCGTTGCGCCGGCCGCCCTCATACAGCTTGAGCGGCTGTATACGCAGGCCTTCCTGATAGATCTCCGTCGCCATCGGATCGTAACTGCCGGGTGCACCGCCGCCGACGTCGATGTGATGGCATAGCGCGCCGACAATCGCGATCGCCACGCCATCCACATAGACCGGCCGGAACGCCAGGATGTCGGGCAGATGCTGGCCACCGCAATACGGATCGTTGGTGATGATCACGTCACCCTCGTTCCACTCGGACAGGGGAACATGGCCTTGGAGAATATCCTCGAGACAGGTCGCCATCGAATTGAGATGCACGGGAATCCGCGTCGCCTGGGCGATATTCCGCCCCTCGGCGTCGAAAATCGCCGTCGAGAAATCGAGCATTTCACGGATCACGGTCGATCGGCTGGTGCGCCAAATGGTGACGCTCATCTGCTCCGACGCGGCAACCAGCGCGTTGCGGATGATCTCGAGCTGGATCGGGTCTACATCGATCATTCTGCGTCTCCCCCACGCTGGTCGGACTGTCGACGGGCGATCAGATCGCCCGTCTTGCCCGGTGCGACCGACCACCCGTCGGCGACCAGGATCGTGGTGTATTCCTCCTCGACGATTGCGGGTCCCATGGCGGGCGCTTCCATGTCAGGGCGTCCCGATCGTGGACGGGCGTTTCCCGCCAACGGCACGTTCTCGCCCCTGCAGCGCGAGCTCTACTCGATCTACCTGCAGATGTACCGGGCC
>CAYYBI010000202.1:0-2743 GCA_964469835.1 uncultured Rhodospirillaceae bacterium | reverse complement strand
CCGCGCTACAAGGATCTTTGGAATGCATTCCTCCTGCCGCATATCGGCAGTGCGACCGCCGAAACCCGCATCGCAATGGGCGACCGGGCGCTCGACAATCTTGATGCCATCATTGCGGGGCGCGAGCCGCTGGACCGGGTTGCGTAAACACTAGGAAAATAGCCAACGAACTACCGACCTGCACCCCAGGGAACGCGCCGGTTAGGAGTTTATTGACTCCCTCCCGTGAATCCCGGAGTGTAAGATTCACGCGCTTTTAGAGCTTGCTTTGTCCGGACAAATTGTCCGCGTTTCCTAGGGCTTGAAAGGGAATTGGCAGTAAGGACCGTCGGCTCTTTTGCGCAGGAAAACATCAGAGTGTCAGTGGCGAAATCGTTGCTGCATGAGCGGATTGTATAACCGGGAGAGAGTTCACATGACGACAAAAGAAATCAAGGCGAAATCCAGCGCAACGCGTCGCCGTTTCATGAAGGGTGCCCTCGCGGGTGGCGCCGGCGCGGCGGCGGTGGTCGCAATGCCAAACGTGTCGCGTGCGAAGACGACGACGTTGAAGATGCAGGGGTCGTGGGGCGCGAAAAGCGTCTTCACCGATATGGCAAAGCAGTATGTCGAGCGCGTCGAAAAGATGTCCGGCGGCCGCGTCAAGATCGACTACCTGCCGTCTGGCGCGGTGGTTAAGGCGTTTCAGGTTCAAGACGCGTGTCACAAAGGCGTGCTGGATGGCGCCCATACGGTGACGGCGTATTGGTACGGCAAGAACAAGGCGGCATCGCTGTTTGGCACCGGACCGGTTTTCGGCTGCAATGCATCGCAAATTCTGGCCTGGATCCACTATGGCGGCGGTAAGGAGCTTTACAACGAACTGGTTCAGAAGACGTTGAAGCTGAACCTGGTTGGCTTCTTTGCCATGCCGATGCCGACGCAACCGCTTGGCTGGTTCAAGAAGCCTATCAAAAACGTCGCCGATATGAAGGGGCTGAAGTACCGCACCGTCGGTCTGGCCACCGATATCATGCAGGGTATGGGCCTCAAGGTGACGCAGCTTCCGGGTGGCGAAATCATGCCGGCCCTTGAAAAGGGTGTTATCGAGGCTTTCGAATTCAACAACCCGACGGCCGATAGCCAGTTCGGCGCGCAGGATGTCTCGAAGCACTATCACATGGGCAGCTATCATCAGGCTGCGGAATTCTTCGAGATTATCTTCAACAAGCGCCGGTTCGACGGTCTGCCTAAGGAAGCCCAGGCGATCCTCGAATATGGCGCCGAGGCAGCGAACACCGCCAACTATGGCTACGCGATGGATTTGTATTCGAAGGATCTGCAGAAGCTGATCAAGGAGTCCAAGGTCAATGTGTACCGCACCGACAAATCGATCATGCAGGCACAGCTGAAATCCTGGGATACGGTGCTCGACCGGCTCAACAAGGATCCGTTCTTCAAGAAGATCGTTGACAGCCAGCGGGCGTGGTCCGAGCGGGTCGCCTTTTACGACCTGGTCAATGCGGCCGATTACAAACTGGCCTATGACCACTACTTCCCGAAGAAGTTGCCTTTCTAAGGGTAGCATTCGATTAGGCCAACATTTCCGCGGATATCGGGGCGGCGCTGCAAGCGCCGCCCCTCCCGTGTTTAGTTGAGGGGGTGGCAGGGAAATCCGATGGAACGTTTGATTTTCATCATCGATAGTATTTCCGCGTGGGTCGGCAAGGCATTTGCGTGGTGCATCCTGATCCTGGCATTCGGTGTCGGCTACGAAGTTTTCGTCCGGTACGTGATGGACGATCCCACGTCATGGGCCTTCGACATCAGCTACATGATGTACGGAACGCTGTTCATGATGGCCGGCGCCTATACCCTGTCGCGCGACGGACATGTTCGCGGCGACGTGGTCTACCGGCTGTGGAAGCCGCAGACGCAGGCCAAGGTCGAACTGGTCCTGTATCTCATATTCTTTTTCCCCGGCGTCACCGCGCTGATCCTCGCCGGCATGGACTACGCGCTTGAGTCCTGGTCCTACAATGGCGGGCTGGGCGAGGTCAGCGTGATGAGCCCGGCCAACGTCCCGATCTTTCAATTCAAGCTGATCATTCCGGCGGCCGGCGCGCTGTTGTTCCTGCAAGGAATCGCGCAGGTGTGCCGCTGCATACTCTGTATGAAGACCGGCGAATGGCCGGCGCATATGGAGGATGTCGAGGAAATGGAAACCGTGCTGCAGCATTTGCACGAGGACCAGGAAGCAACAGGCGGCGCTACAGAATTAAAAGCCAGGGGAACCGACACGTGAGCAATCCCGAAATCGCCGTTTTCATGCTCGGCATATTCATCCTGACCATCATGCTCGGTTTTCCCATTTGCTTCACGCTGATCGCGATGGGGGTCGGGTTCGGCTACTACGCCTATTACGACCCCGAGCGGATGCAATCCCTGTTCGACAACCGCATCTTCGATCTGCTGGTGAACCAAACCTATTCGGTCATGGCGAACGATGTTCTAACCGCGGTGCCGCTGTTCCTGTTTATGGGCTACATCGTCGAACGGTCGAATATCGTCGACCGCCTGTTTTTTACGTTGCAGCTTGCCGCCAAGCGGTTGCCCGGTTCCATGGCGATTGCGGCGCTCGCGACCTGTGCCTTGTTTGCGACGGCGACGGGCATTATCGGCGCCGTCGTCACCTTGATGGGATTGCTGGCGTTTCCATCCATGCTGAAGGCGCGCTACGACACCAGCTTCGCCGCGGGCGTGA
>CAYYBI010000201.1:0-8125 GCA_964469835.1 uncultured Rhodospirillaceae bacterium | reverse complement strand
CCCCCGCCGTTACGCCCGCCTGTTGAAGCGTGTGCATCAGTTGGCTCGCACCGCAGGAACGGGTCCACTCTCCAACCAGCGCGTCGAGCGCGTCTTGGTGTGCGAGCCGCCCCGCGAGGTCGGCAAAGCGGTCGTCCGCGGCCCAGTCGGGCCGTTGCGCAACCTCCGTCAGCGCGCGCCATTCGGCATCACTAAAACATGCGATGGCGATCCAGCGATCCGTGCCAGCGCAGGGATACGCGCCGTGCGGCGCCGCCGGCTTGTGCGGCGAGCGGTTGCCGGTGCGCGACCAGACGCGGCCGTTCGCCGACCAGTCGAGCAACGTCGTGCCGTTAATAAAGAGACCAACCTCGGTTTGCGAGGCATCGATCCATTGCCCCTCACCCGTGCGGGCGCGATGAAACACGGCACTGAGCATGGCGAGCGCGAAGCTGTACGCGCCCATCCAGTCCAGGTAGGAGTAGCCCCACCCGGCCGGCATCGCCGGTTCGGGCAGGCCCGACATCTCGGACAGGCCCGAGAAGGAATTGGCAATCGGGCCGACGGTCCGGAAGCGGCCATATTTTCCCTGCGCGCCCATACCGGATTGCTGAACGTAAATGATGTCCGGCTTTATCTCTTTCAGCGCATCGTAACCGAGGCCCCAACTGTCCAATACGCCGGGCGAGAAGCCTTCGGCGACGATATCGGACATCGCCACCAGCTTGCGGGCGATCTCCAATCCCTTCGGGTGACGGACATTGAGCGAGATACCGCGCTTGCCGGGGTTCTTGTTATTGAATTGCCCGCCCATATCGGGATCGGTGACCCCTTTTAGGGGGGCGGTCGCCTTCTCTCGCGCTTCGCGTCCACCGACCGGGGCCATCGACGCCATGCGGGTATCCGGATGGCTCTTCAACTCGACCTTCAGGCTCTCCGCGCCGAACGCGCTCATGAAGCGCGTGCCGCCGGCGGACGCCAGGAACCAGGTGAAATCCAAAATTCGGATGCCGTCGAGGGCAAAAGGCTTTCCGCGCTTTGACGGCTGACCAGTCTGCGCCGCATCGGCGTTCGCACCAATGACGGGGGAAGGGCTCGGACGCGGCGTGTCAACCATGTCCGCGTCCTCGTTCAACAGCGGGGCGCGCCGGCCCGGCGACCAGCCGGTTGCGGTGCCGATCCATTTACTCGTCGCATAGCGGAACGATTTACCCAGTTCGGGGTGCTCAATATCGGTGCAGCTTTTGCGCGCGAGCCAATGCGGGTCCAATGCATTTTCGTGCGGTTTGCGCAGCGGCGCCCACAGCATTCCCAGCTCCTGCGCTTCCCGCCACGGCAGATTTTCATAGGTAAAGCACCGTACGAAGCGCTGCATGGCCTCCATGGCCAGGTCGCGTTTTTCCTGTATGGGCCCCGTTCCCGGAACGAACCGGCCGCCCTTCGAAATATCGCTTTTCTCCGGGTCCAGGCCGGACTCGATGCCATAGCGCTCCAGGAGTTCGATGAGACGATCCCCGTCGCCCGGCCGTGTACCGAGGCTCGCCATGACCCAGCGCCCATCCTTCGTGTGGGCAATGGTCGGGTGCGGAGAAATCGTCTCGCGGGCATGGCGGCAGGTCTGGCGCAACACCGGCGAGCGCCGCATGACCCAGGACATGAGGTCGACTTCCGTGCATTTCGCGACCGCTTCATGAATCGCGCACGAAACCTGCTGGCCCTGACCCGTGCGGAAGCGAAAGATCAGCGCGGCGAGGATCGCCATGCCGAGTTGTTCGCCGGCGACGTGATAGGCGTGCCACATTTGAGGCGCGATCGGCGGCAGGTCATAGGTCCCGTCCGGCGCCGGGTCGTAACCGCAATTCATCATGACGCCGCCCAGCGCGAGGTGTACCAGATCCGAGGCCTTGAAGTCGCTCCAAGGACCGTGATCCCCAAAGGGCGTTACACGTGCGTAAATCAGAGCGGGGAATTCTTGCGCCAATTCTTGTGCGCCCAATCCCAGCGTGTCGAGTTCTCCCTTGGGCGTGGACTCGAGCAGAATATCGGCGGAAGCCAACAGCGATCGAAAATGCGCCCGGTCTTCCTCCCGGTTCAAATCCAGCTCGATGGAGCGCTTTCCCCTGTTGTACTGCCAAAAGAACAAGGACCCTTCGGGATCCTCCTGGTCCTTGTAGAACGGCCCGATGCGGCGCGTGGGACTGCCGCCGGGCGGCTCCACCTTCACGACGTCTGCGCCCAATCCTGCCAATGTCAGCCCGCAGTATTCCGCTTTTTCGTCAGCAAGTTCGATGACACGAATACCCGATAACGCCCCGGGGCGGGCCGTGCTTTCGGACTCAACGATTTGGTCTTCTTTCGCCGCCATGATGCCTTCCAAATAACCGCCGCAACCTGGTTTCAAGCCGCCAAGAAAATGTCGCCGGGAGGCGACAGATTTCTATCTCGGGCTAGCGCATTATCATGGCAGCTTCGGCCGCCAACGCCAAACCGACAACATCTCCCATGGAGATCAGCGACGACCAGAGACCGCCTCGGCGGTTTTGCCGATGGACATGGAAATTTGCTTCAGCATGGACCCAGCGAATCGATCAACGGCACCGGAAACATGGAAGACCGGGTCGAATTTGTGCTAGCACTGCGCAGGTAAGAACAACCATCGGTGCATCGGTTGCGCTGTTCGCTTGCCGGTCGCCGGGGATGGAGAACAGACGATGCGCCAATTTCTCCGCTGCTTGCTCCCGCTCATTACCGTCCTGTCTATCAACCTGCCCGCGGCGGCCGCGCCGCAAATCCTGCTTGCCGTCGCGTCCGAGAACACGGTTCCGATGCGATGCGACACCCGCTATTGCGAGGTGGAAATCGGCACGATCTGCCTGCAACCGTATCGATCCGATCCAGCCCGCGGCACGCCCTATACGCTGCTTGACCCGAAATCGCTGGAAGTGGTCGCCGAGGGACCACGCGGCCAGCAGGTTCAAATTCCGCTCGCCCGAGGCCTTCGCATCGTTGCGGCGCGCGGCCACACGGCAGTTCGCGTGACCATCCCCCGCGCAAATTTGGCACGCGGCGGCCTTGGCCGCCCGGCCCTGCGCCTGACGGGCAACGTCATCTTCACGCCGCAACCGGTGGAGGGCGATACCGAACCGCAGAGCGACGCCGACACCACGCTCGCCCGGACAACGCTCCGGACGATCGCGGCCAAGGCATTCCGTCAACACGCGGACCGGTCGCACGCAACCGGTGTGATCCTGCGCGCGATCAATCTGCTGCCGCGGGACCGGCCGCCGACGCGGGCGGAGCAAGCCATGGCCGAGGCACACTTACTGAAGGCGAGACTGCCCCGTGTTGCCCGCGGTTTGGTGCAGGAAGCCGTCGACCACTGCCAGGGACTCGGCACCACATTCATTGAGCAGGAGCCGCTGTTCAGCTATCGCGGCTGTCTCGCCGTAAACCACGACACCCTGCTCGAGGAAGTGTTCATGGACTATCGCGCGTTGCTCAAAAACGCACCCTGGGGTTAACGGCGTTCCAGCGAAGAACTCAAACTACCCTTCCACAATAATCTTCGTCAGGACGTCGGGCATGCTGAGCATCGGAAAATGGCCGGTGTCGAGTTCATGCCATTGCGCGTTCAGTTTTTCGGCGGTGCGCCGTTGGTGCGCTTCGCCTGGATTTTCCGCCTGGCGGCAGAAGACGACCGTGGTATTCCAGTCCTGATCCCAGAAGTTCTCGAGCACGACCGGCTGTTCGAAAACCGCAATCGGATGCAGCGTGGACCGGTCGGCCGCCCATCCCGCGAGGTCGGGGTCGAGGTCGGCAAGAAACCGTTCGAGCCGCTCCTCCCGGGTCGGGCCGTTCGCCACGTCGTTCTCGATCGTCGCGGGACCCCGCACGATGTCGCGAATCTTTTCCCCATGCATCAGCGCCAACGCATCGGCGAAAACCAGACGCTCAATACGCTCGCGCGCAAGCTCCGCCGTCTTCGCCATGACCATACCGCCGGCGGACGCGCCGACCAGCACCACGTCGCGCAAATCCTCCGACCACAGGAAAGCCGCGATCTCCTCCGCCTGAGTTTCGGTGGTGATGCCGGGCCGAAGCTGGGCGGCCCGCTCGCCGCACCCGTCAAGCGTTGGCGCAAACACCAGGTGGCCTTGATCCCGCAGGCGTGTCGCAACGAGTTTCCAGATCCAGCCGCCCTGATAGGCGCCATGCAAAAGCACGAATGTCGTCACGCTGTCTCTCCCTGATTTTTCTTAAGGGCGGCCAAGCCTATTTCGGCCCCAATTTTGAAGTTCAGGCTCCATCCTTCACGACCGCGCCGTCGCGCCAACGCGTTCCAGTAATTGTGCCAACGCTTCATAGGGCTGGGCGCCCACCACACCGTAGCCGCCGGAGACGAAGGTCGGCACGCCGGTCACGCCGTAGTCGCGCGATTTTGCCCAATCCGCATCGACCGCGGCCTGGAAGCGGCGCTCCTGCAACACGTCCTGCGCCGCTTCGGCGGACAGGCCGACAGAGTCCGCGATCTCCACGAGCACCGCCGGGTCGCCGATATTGCGGGCTTCCACGAAGTACGCCTTGTACAAGGCGTCGTGAAACGCCGCGCCGCCGGGCTGCGTATCCGCCCATGTGCCGAGCTCCTGGGCCAGCCGGCTGTTGTAGGTGTGCGTGCGCTCACCATAGGGCAGCCCTTCCGCCTCCATGAGCGCTTTCATACGCGCCTGGCTCGCCTTGATGTCCTCCGCGCTCCGGCCCGCGAACAGCTCCGCCAGCGTGCGGCCTTCGCCGGGCGTTTCCGGATGCAACGGAAAGTGCACCAAGGCGATATCGATTTCGAAATTCCGCTTCAATTTTTCAATACGCACGGTACTGAGGTAACACCACGGTCAGACGTAGTCGCTGAAGACTTCCAAGACAATCAGCTCAGCCATCATGGCTCTCCCTTCCGGGGCGAAGAATGATTCCGGTCGCGCAATCGGGCGATGATAGCCCGGCCGCGCCTTGAGGCGATACACCGGCGAAACGCCGCGTCGACCAGTCATGCCATGCACGGGGCCTAGCGACAAGCGGCGCGAGTAGGTCCATTCGCGGCCGATTGCGCAGTAAAGTTAGGGTTTCCCGTGTGCACCCAGTAAGTTTTTCGTTACCATTCGCCGCTAGGCTCGGCCTATGTTCGACACCATAGTCTCCGCTTTGGATGGATGGACCGTTGTTTGGATTGCGGCGGTAGCCGCGAGTATCATCGGCTTCGGCTTCCTGCTGCATTCCACATATATCGCCTTGAAATGGCCGAAGGCGATGGGACATGTCACTGGCAACAAGGCCAGCACCGCGCACCATGATTCCGGACAGTCGACCGTTTATTTTGCGGACATCACGTTCACCGCAAACGACCGCCGGGACTATACAGTGCGCGGCGACGTGGGCACCCATAAGCCGTGGCAAATCGGCGAACCGATCAAGGTCCATTACAAACCGAGCAATCCGGCCCATGCGATGACCATGAAACCTTGGCAACGGCTGATCTTTGCCGGCTTCTTCATTGGGGCAGCCATTGTGTGTTGGGGACTGATTTTCGGCTTTATCGAGCGATAAGGATGATTTGCGACCGGCTCTTCTTGGAACATCGGCAACACCGAGGGCAGCACCACATGCTTAGGATTCGACTCTGGAAATTTCGCGAAAGAAAGCCCATGACGAAGACGACCAAAATGACGATTTCGGCATTCTTCCTCGGGATAGTCTCGTTCGTATGGACGTCGAGCGGCACCGCCACCGCCATTGAAAATGCCTGTGCCGGCCAAGCGGCTCCTGAACAGGCTTATTCGGCCTATGTCGACGCCGTTAAGATGAACGATTGGACAGTTGCCTATTCGCACGTGGACCCGGGATCAAGAGCCAAGCTGCACAAAGAATTAGTCGCTGGTTTGATTGTCAGTGTGGGGATGACCTCAGACGAAACTCAATGGCGGGACCTCGTGACGATCTTACAAGGCCATGGCTTTGAAACGAACGCCCAGCATCAGCTCCTCAACGCCAACAAGAATTGGCACAAAATCCGAGACTGGCCGCGGTTGATGAGCCAGATCTCGGAATTTGCCGAGCGCAATTTCGATCAGCAACTTGCACCGAAACACTATGAGCTCACCGATATTCGAACGACAAACGACAATGCCGTCGGGCAGCTGAAGTTACCGAACGGAAAAGAAAAGACCGTGCATTTCAAGAAGACCGACTCAGGCTGGTGTTTGGCGGCACGTTAGCGTCTTCGGCGGGCCTTTCCGGATGCAACGGAAATGGCGCCAAGGCGATGTCAAGGTCGACATTACGCTTTCGCATTTCAATACTCACGGCGCTGAGGTAACTCGCGGTCAAACGTCGGCGATGGAGATTTCCAAGGCGATTGGTTTGGCCATCAGGTTTCTCCCATCCGGTGCGGTGAATGGTTCCGATACATCACGGGCCCCGCCCTCGCGGATTTGGGTTCGGATATTTTTTACGCTACCCGCGCAGTAGTTCACGAAGATTCCCGACCCGAGCCGGCTTTTCCAGCGTAGCGACCTTCGCCTTGCTGCGCCGCTGTGCAAAAGTCCGCGCAGCGGTCAAATAGGCAGGATCGAACCCCGACATGAACACAAGTGTACCGTTGAAATCCTTTTCCGAGAGCCAATTCGACACTTCGATGCCGTCAAAATCCGGCATGAAAATGTCGAGAAAAATGAAGTCGGGCGCGAAGACATCGTAGCGATCAACAATCTCGCACGACCTGGAATTTTGCTCGACAATATGCCCCATGCCGGACATGGCTCGCTTGGCACACCGTCCGAATCGAACGTCGTCGTCAACGATTAAGATCGAATAAGCGGCCATGGTTGCCTGTTTAATATCTGAAATGTGCCAAACGCATGCCGAGCATGGCGGACTTGTCTAAATTACCCGGTAAATTTGCTACAAATCCCGCGTACACGCAGATGGTCACATGGACCATCGAGCCAAAGAATTCCAAAATGGGTCGGGCGCCCTTGTATCAATGATCTTGTGACCGGGTCCGCCTCTACGCGTAAAGCAAACATGATCGGATAAAAATCGACGTTCCGGGCGTTGGATCGACGGAGCGACGAACTGGCCCTTGGTGGATTGACTGCGTTAGCCCGCACTTTTAACGAGAAATTATATAATTGAACCTACGATGCCGCCGATTACGAAAATCGTATCGGGCTATCAATTGCTTGATGCATTGGGTCGGGAAAATTTGTCCAAACGTCCTGCTAGGCGGCCGAGCGATGGATTCCAATAGCGTAGGCCCGTTTAATAGCGCGCCATTTCCACGAAAAATTATTTTTCTATTTTGACGGTATGCGTTCTTTTAGCGAGTTTGGTTGCTTTCGGATTCTACTTCCTTGCGATCGACCAATACAAATCAAACCGTTTGGGAGAAAAAGCGACCGTATTGACTCTGGTCGATGCTTTTTTTTCAACCTATTCGGATCTTAGAAGCAAGACGGAAAATTCTGGCTTGCCTGTGCCGGCAACCTTTCGGGCGCATGCCCTGGAGTCCTTCAATAGAAACCGTAAGAGCGGCGATGCGATCAGGGTCACGATGGTGGGCTTTCCGGGGCGCGAAATCCGGACAACCGCTAAAGACGAGAATATGCGGAGGACCATGCGTGCCTTCGCCGAACATAGCACGCGTGACCCTATCGTCGCGTTAATTCACTTGGACGGCGAGCCCGTCTTACGCACGACCCTGCCGTCAATCGCAAATCGAACAAGCTGCGTTACCTGTCACAACAAACACGTTCTGAATTCGGCGCCGTGGAGGTTGGGTGAGGTCATGGGCGCATTTGTGATTGATGCTCCAGCCGGGGCCGGTATACGAAAAATCTTGATGCAAAGCACCGGTGTCGCGCTGCTCGCGTTTTTATTGACATCAGGCATTTCAATCTTTGCCTACTTCTTCCAGTCTCGTCGATCGGAGTCCGAATTTCAGGCGCGCCGATCGGAAGCAGCGGAAGCCGCCAACCGGGCAAAATCCGAGTTCCTGGCCAATATGAGCCACGAACTACGGACCCCATTGAATGCCATCATCGGCTACTCGGAGCTCCTCCAGGAGGAGGCGGAGGACCGGAAGGATGACGCGCTG
>CAYYBI010000200.1:0-4303 GCA_964469835.1 uncultured Rhodospirillaceae bacterium | reverse complement strand
CGGCCGGTCGGAGCGGCTTGGCAATCTGCACACCGAGGTGAGCGAGGGCGTGCATGCCTATGGCGTTGGCTGGCATCGCCATACGCCGGAAATCGAACAGGAATTGACCCGCGCCGCCGGATCGGCGGTCATGGTTAATTTTACGCCGCATCTGATGCCGATGAACCGCGGCATTCTGGCCAGTTGCTATGTGCGGATGACCGACGGCGCCGGCGCCGACGATTTGCGCGCCCACCTCGCCAAGCGCTACGCGGACGAGCCCTTCGTCCATGTGGTGCCGGAAGGCGTCAGCCCGGCGACCCGCGACGTACGCGGCTCGAACCATTGCATGATCGGCGTCTTCGCCGACCGGCTGCCCGGCCGGGCCATCGTTCTCTCGGTGACCGACAATTTGGTGAAGGGCGCTTCGGGCCAGGCGGTGCAGAACATGAATGTGATGTGCGACCTGCCCGAGACGATGGGGCTGGAGCAGGTGGGCATGTTTCCGTGAGCGACGGCCCGCTGCGCCACGGTCTTATACTGCCATATGGTGATCAGTCCCCGACAATTGCGGCGGATGCCTGTATCGCGCCGACGGCGGTGTTGGTCGGCAACGTGTCGGTAGGCGCGGGCTCCTGCGTGTTGTTCAATTGTACGCTGCGCGGCGATGTCAATTTCATCAAGATCGGCGAGCAGAGCAACATTCAGGATGGCACCGTCATCCATGTGGCCCGGACCGGCAGCGGCACCACCATCGGCGACCGGGTCACCATCGGCCACAGCGTGCTGCTGCACGCGTGTACGCTGGAAGACGATTCCTTCGTCGGCATGGGGGCCACGGTGATGGATGACAGCATCGTCGAGGGCGGCGCCATGGTGGCGGCCGGCTCGCTGGTGACGCCACGCAATCACATCAAGCGCGGCGAGCTCTGGTCCGGCCGGCCGGCCAAGTTTTGGCGCCCAATCGATCCCGCGCGGCTCGAACGCAATAGGCAGACGTGGCGCAACTATCACCGGATGTCGCGTGAATACCTGGCTCAGGGTATTGGCGCTGTCCCCGAATACTCCGGATAAGCGGGCTTGGGGAACGGAAATCGAGGACTTAAACGCCATGAAACGGATCAAGCCGAAACACCAAAACCCCCCGGCCTCAGGACGGGGGTTTTGAGTTACCGGGATGGCGCCGTCACTCGATCCGGACGGTCACATAGCTGCCGGGCGCGTCTTCGATGACCTTGAGCTTGCCGTCGCCGGGTGCGCGCGCGGGCACCTTCGCGCCGCTGTGCTTTTTGATCCATTTGGCCCATTCGGGCCACCAGGAACCGGCATGCTCGACCGCGCTTCCGAACCAGTCATCCGGGTTGGGCGGGGTCTTGGTGTTGGTCCAGTAGCCGTATTTATTGCCCGCCGGTGGGTTGATGACGCCGGCGATATGTCCCGATTCGGCAAGGCAGAATGCAATCGGCCCCTGATATAGCTGGGTCGCCGCGTAAGTGGATTTCCACGGCGCGATATGATCTTCGCGGGTGGACAGGATAAAGGTCGGCGTCTTGATCTTGCGCAGGTCGATGCCGGTTTTCTTCAGCGTGATGCCGCCGGGCTCGGCCAGCTTGTTCTCAAGATACATTTTGCGCAGGTAGAATCCGTGCATCGCGGCCGGCATGCGTGTCGAATCCGAATTCCAGAACAAGAGATCGAACGGGAAGGGGTCTTTTCCCTTGAGGTAATTGTTGATCACAAAGGACCAGATCAGGTCATTAGCGCGCAACATATTGAAGGTCGTGGCCATCTCGCTGCCATCGAGGTAACCGCGTTCATTCATCCGTTCCTCGAGCATCGCGAGCTGTTCCTCGTCGATGAAGACGGAAAGTTCACCCGCCTCGGTAAAGTCCACCATGCTGGCGAAATAAGTAGCCGCCTTGACCTTTTGCGGATTTTTCTTACGAGCCGCCATATAGGCCAGCGTGCTGGCCAGCAGCGTACCGCCGAGGCAGTAGCCGATGACATTGATATTCTTCTCGCCGGTGGCCTTCTCGACCGCGCCGAGGCAGGCCAAGGGCCCCTCGACCATGTAGTCTTCGAAGCTTTTATCCGCGAGCCGGGCATCCGGGTTTACCCAGGACACCACGAATATAGTGAACCCCTGGCCGACCGCCCATTTGACGAAGGAATTCTTCTCGCGGAGATCCAGCACGTAATATTTGTTGATCCAGGGGGGAATGATCAGCAGCGGCGTTTTGTAGACCTTTTCCGTCGTTGGCGAATATTGGATCAACTGCACCAAGTCGTTTTGAAACACCACCTTGCCGGGAGTCATGGCGATCGACTCGCCGATCACGAAGGCGTCCGACTCGACCATCTTGATTTTCAGCTGCCCTTCGCCCGCCTCCAGGTCAGCGAGCAGGTTTTGCAAACCCTTGAGCAGGTTTTCGCCCTTGCTTTCGAACGTTTCGCGCAGGACTTCCGGGTTGGTCATTGCGAAGTTGGTGGGCGCTATGGCGTCAACGAATTGGCGCGTATAAAAGTCGACTTTCTTGGCGCTTTGTTCGTCGAGCCCTTCGACATCCCGCACTGAATCCTGAAGCCAGCGTGCGGTAAGCAGATAGGACTGCTTGACGAAATCGAACAGATTATTCTCGGTCCACGCACCGTCACGGAAGCGCCAGTCGTCGGGTTCCGGCGCGATGACCGGATCGGTGGTCTCGCCGAGCATGCGGCGCGTTGTGTTCTGCCAAAGTGTCATATAGTCCTGCCACAACGCGACCTGCGCCTCCATCAGCTTCGCCGGGTCTTCCATCATGCGGCGAGTCATTTCGAAGAACGCAGTACCGATGTTCAGCGGGTCGGACGCCGCTGGATCGTGGGAATTGGAAGCAGCATGGCGATTCAAAAAATCGCCCACAAGTTGTTGGCTTAACGAGGCGATACGCGCCATGTTGGCAACGTACTCTGACATGTCCGGTGCCGGGGGTTCGATATCCGATTGATCGACCATTGTGCCTTCCTTATACTTCGGCGCAGAAAACAAGAACCGGGGAAGAACGAGGATCGCCTTCGTAAGTGGTCCCGCACGTTTGGCTGCCGAGGTGGGTTCCATGTTGTTGCAGAATTTGCTGCGTTGCAACATGGATTTAATACACCAATAAGTGAAGATAGTCAGACCAAAAAACGCACCGGCACAAGGGCGCATCGGTTTGCGATGACATGCCAACGCGCGGAGGTATCGTGAGGAATGACGCTAACTGAAACGAAGGCAGCCTGGTGCGGCTATCGTCATGTTTGCGGGTGCGCGGCGCTGATTGTGCTGCTTGGTGGGTGCAGCACCATGGAGAGTATGCCGGAATCCACGACGCCAGCGTCCGAAAAGAGTGCGCAAGCGCAACGTGCCGCGACTGACGGCAAGCCCGCGAATGCGTCAAGTTCGGAAGATCAGGCAAAACCGCGCGACCGTTATCAAGCGTTGCAGGGCGGCGGTTCGGAAAAATATCCCAGCCTTTCTGCGGTGCCGGCGCGGCCGAAAGCGCCATTATCCGCGCGGTTGCGTTCCGAGCGGGCATCGTTGCACGAGGGCCTGTTATCGGACGCCGCGAACGCGCGCTATTCGGATCAGGAATTGCGCGCACGTGACCTGCCGATCGTTGGCAAATCGCCGGCGGGGATGGCGTTGAAGCCGGATGCTGCCCGGTCGAATGAACGGATTACCGAAGCACCGAACGCCAATGTCAAAGAAGAAGCGCTGCGCGTAGCGGGCGGAGACCCGTCCGAATTGCTGCCTCCGAAGAAGACAAAGCCGGCGCCGCCGAAGCCGACGGATGTCAACGAGGCACGGTACGCGGATCCACCGTCGGTGACGCAGACTATTCAGGTCGCGACAATTTACTTCGCGGATGGCTCAGCGCGGTTGAGCGGCGATGACAAGAAAATCGTCAAGCAGGTTGCCGAAATCGTGCGAAGCCGGCGGGGGCGTGTCCAAATTATCGGTCACTCCAGCATGGGACGGCCCGGCAAGAACGAAACACAACGGCAAAGCGCCAACGACCGTGTTTCGCTGAAGCGTGCGCAGGCCATTGCGGCGGCCCTGCGGCGATATGGCATTTCACCCGGCGACATGGCTGTGAGCGGCGAAGGCTCGCGTAAACCGATTTACGCAGAGACCGCGCCAAGCGGTGCGGCAAGCAATCGGCGGGCAGAAATTTATATGGAATATCAAAAGCGTATCTAGGTTTAACCCGTTATCCGCCGTTTCACTGGGTGGCCCGCCAGGGCGGCGCCCGGGTGACTCCAACTAACGGTCGACAGGGGGGCAGCCGCCGGTTACAAAACC
>CAYYBI010000199.1:0-9135 GCA_964469835.1 uncultured Rhodospirillaceae bacterium | reverse complement strand
CTCGAAGGGCGGAGCATTCCATTTTTCGGCGTCGGACAATCGGCCGTCGCCTTGTTCGATCCGGACGATCCGTATCTTGACGAGCCGCGGTTCCCCGGCGTGCACCACATGGCGCTTGGCGCGGACGATCCGGTAGCGACGGCGGCGAGGCACGAATTGCCCGTTATCGACGAGGGCATTGGACCCGACGGCAAACGCTATGTGGCGATCGACAAATCCGCGACCGTCGGTATCCGCACCCGTTTCATCGAACCGCTCGCGATTCCGTCAAGTGCAGGGCCCGCCTACAAGATCGATCATCTGGGAATTGCCAGTGACGACAACGATGGCGGCATCCGTGTCTTCGTCGACAATCTCGGTTGTCCCCTTGACAGCACCCAGACGGATATCGAAATCCGCAACGTCACCGAGAGTTTCATCTCCGACAAATACGGTGCTGTCTATCACGCGCGCCCGCCCGAGATTTTGGGGGGACTCCGCGACGTTTTCATCACGATTGGAGATTGCGAGCTTGAATTCCTGATGGATTACGACCCGACGATGAAACCGAAAGACCGGCTTGGCGAAGAACAGGGCAACACCAAGGGCGACCAGAGCGCCATTGCGAAATTCGTCGAACGTCGAGGCCCCGGCCTCGCCCATGTCGCGTTTGCGACCAAGGACATCAACGCTATCCTACCGAAACTTGCGGACGACGGCTGGCGCATGATCGACTTGGTCGGGCGGCCCGGCGGGCGCGGCTCGCAGATCGGTTTCGTTCACCCGTCCAACTTCGGAGGCGGTCTGTTGATTCATTTCGTTCAGCCTCAAGATGCATGAGGGTGTCCGCCAATACTGTGACACGGATGGCGTCGTGCTGAACTGTCAGCGGCTGAATGCCTGAACAAGAGTGTCGATGTCCGACAGAGTCTCCAGACAGTCGACCGCATCGATGACCGCGGCGGCCTGCGCATCGGATCCATAGGTGGCGAACTGCGCCTTGAATTTATGCCTGACCTCTTCCGAGGTCATCGGGTTGGTATTGTCACCTTTCGGCGCGTCCACCTGCTTCTCGATTTCCTGGCCGTTCTTGAGCCGGATCGCGACGCGGCTGGGCGAGTATTCGGGATGCCGCGCCGACAGGGCCGGATCTTCGGCGACCGTAATGCGCTGCATCAACGCGCCGACCGCGGGATCATGAAGGGCCTGATCGGAGAAGGAGGAGTCGTCGATCGCTCCGGCCAGCAGCGCGGTTCCAACCACATAGGGGAGGCTGTGGTCCGCCGTCTCACGGGTTTGCGGCGTCCAGTTAGCCGGACTGCTCGCCATCATCTCGAAGGACCGGTTATAGGTCTTGATGTCGACGCTCTCGATTTCGTCGACGTCGAGCCCGTCATGCAATTCCACGGCGGCCCATGTGGCCGCTTGTCCGTGATAACAAATTGGAAAACTCTTCAGATTGGTGCGCGCAATTCGGGTTGGCGGCTCGCCGGGCTGCAGCGGCCAGTCGATGGGGCCGACGATCTCATGCAGGCCGAACGTGCCGTCGAAGGGCATATCGGGGCCGGTGATCCCTTCTTGCGCCAGTACCGCCGCGAAGAGGCCGTTGCGCGCGGCGTTGGCACCGGCGCACCCTTTCCAGGCCGATAATTCGCCCTTCCGGGTCTGGATCATCGCCATATTGGGCACGGCGGCGAGCGCCACCGCGTGGCCGAGCTGATCCCGGCTCAACCCCATGAGCTTGCCCGCGCAGAGGGCGGAGGCGGTGACGCCGTAAACCGGCTGGTCCCATCCCAATGAGTTCAAGTCGATCGCGTCGCAGCACCCGCAATACACTTCATAGCCGATCGTGATGGCGGCGATCAGGGATTTGCCGTCCGGGTCGCCGATTTCCGCCGCGGCGAGGGCCGCGCCCATGATGTCGCTGGGGTGGCCGCCGCTCAAGACCCGGTAGGTGTCGCTCATGTCAAGTACGCGCAGCATCACGCTGTTGGCGAACGCCGCCATCTCCGGCGCGGTCTTCTGACCGGAGCCGAGAATGGTCGCCGGCGTGTCCATGGAATAGCGCCCGGCAAGCCGCCGCGCGGTGACCGATACCGGATGGTCGAAGGCGGCGGCGACGCATCCAAGCGTATCGAGAATCCGGTCCTTGCAGGCCGCCGTCACGGCATCCGACAGATCGTCGTATCCGGTCGTCAGGGTATACTCGACGAGTTTCTCGGTCGTTGCGTCCATGGTCTTGTCTTCCAGCGGTCGTTGTCAGGAAAAAATGGATTACTGTGTCCGCTCAACTATAGGGCGGTTTGAAACTTTCGGACAAATGGCGGGCCCGGCCCACCAATCGCATGGCTGCCATGGGGCATAATTGGTAGTCGCGTGGGGTCGCTGGACGTTCGTTCCGAAGGGTAGAGCGGATGTCACGGACGGTTTTCTCGGCTCCCTCCAGATTGCTCGCGTGTTTTCGTCTCATCTTCAATTCAACGATCCTGTCCAACTAAATTTGGCGGGGTACAGATCAGGGGGCTCGCTCAACGCCTCAAGCACCCGGAGCGGCGAAGTAATCTGCTGCACGCGCGGCCGATTCTGGAAACTAGAAGTGCCGTTGCCGGCGTCGATTGCATCATAGACATAGCGCGAGAAGGGTCTGCTAAGGTAGCGGGATCGATATGTCTGGCTCAAAGGAAATTCTGGAATGGAGTCGAACACCGCGCTTGCGGATAAATTGAACACCGCCTGGAAATTTTTTTACGGTCGCGGTTTTATCGATGGTTTCGGGCACATTAGTGCTCGTACAGCCGTGCCGGACCAAATTCTTATCGCACCGCACAATCTCGGCAGGGATTCCAAACCGGAGGAATTCGCACTCATCGATCTGGACGGTAAGCGGATTGGCAATGATGCACCGATGCCAAGCGAGTTGCCGATCCATCTGAAGATCTACAAAAGCCGCTCCGATGTGGGCAGCGTTGCGCATTTTCACTGCCTCTATCCGACAAGTTTCAGCACGTCGCAAGTGGAGCTACGGCCGACCTATTTTTTGGCGTCGATTTTCCGTGATGGCATTCCCATCCATCCCGATTCCCGACTGGTAAACGACACGGAGCGGGGCGTCTCTCTCGCCCGGACGCTGGGCACCCACCGAGCAGCCTTGATGAAGGCGCACGGAATTGTCGTCACGGGCGCCGACATCGTGGAAATGGCCGCATCGGTCTTTATCCTCGAGGACAACGCCCATCGTACATGGATTAGCGCCGCGATGGGGTCGGTCGAATATCTAAGCGACGAGGACATGGCAAAAATCGAACCCGAACTCCTGAAAACCCGCGGTCCCTACAAGCGCATCTGGGCAGTCTGCGAAGACGAAGTACGGGAACGCGAAAGTGCGGGACGCTGAGCGTCGTCGGCCGTGATGCGTGCCGATAAGCGCGGCGGGTTTGGCCGTCTGATCCTGATCAACAGCCGACGGTCATGCCGGCAATTCCAGCATGTCGAGAGCAGTGGGAAGGTCGCATGCGTCGATGCGACCCCAGGCCTGCGCCGCTGCGGTGGCGCGGCCAGCCCCTAGCACCGGTTCTGCAAGGTCGCGAAACTTTGCCAACACTTCACCGTCGTCCATTGGGTTTTGGGTCGTGCCCCGAGGGTTCTTGATTTCGATGACCGTCTTGCCGCCGTTCCGCCCGGTGACCGTCGCCCGCAAGAAATAAGTGAAGGGATAGGTCGCCTTATAGATCGCTTCGACCTCCTCGGAATTGTGTACCTTGATCATCCGCATCAGCGGCCGCAATGCCGGATCGGCGACAGGCTCGGGATCGAAGGAAACGACGGTGATGGTCCCGTCCATGAAACTACGGGCGAAGACGTAGGGCATGCTGTGGTCGGCGGTTTCCCGGTTCTTCGGATCCCACTTTTCCGGTTCGCTCGCCGTTTCGTGCCATGCGGACCAGTACGTGTCGATGTCGATGGCGGCGATATCATCGAGCTTCATTTTTTCACGCAGTTCCAAGGCGGCCCAAACCGCAGCCAGCGTGTTGCCCTCCACCGGCCAGAATTTGAGTTTGCTGGCCGGCAATACATAGTCCCCGCCTTCGGTTGGGAACGGTGTCAGTTCGAAGGAACCGGTAATTTGTTCCCACAAGCCGTGGCGCCCCTCAAATGGTTTGTCCGGGCCGCTCATGCCTTCGGCCGCCAGCAGCGTGGCGAAGACCGCGTTGCGGCAGGCAAAGGCGGTGGCGGCCCCTTTCCAGTGCGAGAGCTTTCCGGCGCGGCTGGCGCGCATGGGAACGTTAGCAACGGCGGTAATTGCGACCGCATGCCCGATCCGATCGGCGGAAATGCCGAGTAGGTGGCCGACCGCGGCCGCCGTACCGATGCCGATGGCAAATCCCTGGTCCCAGCCTTTCTCCCGCATCTCCGTTGCCCGCACCATGCGCAGGCCAACCTCATAGGCGACGACAATGCTGCTGAGCAGCCGCGCGCCATCAGCGCCGGCAGTTTCGGCGAGGGCGAGGAGCGCGCCGATCATGTCGCTGGGATGGCCCGCGTGGTGGCCGTCGTTGAAGTCGAGATACCGAATCATTGTCGTGTTGACGAAGGTGGCGGAGTCGCCGGATGCCCGCGCCTTCGATCCGAGTACACGGCCTGTATAGACATCGGGAGCGCCGCCAATGGCCAGTCTGCGGGCAATGGCCGCCGGCTCCGAACCGCTGGCACCGAGCGCGCAGCCTATCGAATCCAGTAATCGCTGCCGAGCACCGGATACGATTGCCTCCGGAAAAGAGCCAAAGCTCGCATCATGAGCATATGTAGCAATTTGCCTGGTCAGTGAATCCATGTGCTTGTCCTCGTTTTGAGGCGGCCGTTTTCTCGCAGCGTGACCTGACCCCGCAGTGTGTATCGCGCGTTAGTTTAGACGTGTCGTACCGTTTGGCGAGTGGCGATCGGGCCAAAGCAAAATGTCCGAGATGGGTCGTATGCGGAAGTTTCAATAAACGTATGCCCATGTCTGCTGTTGCACACAAAGCAAACATGATCCGCTGACCAACCGACGTTCGGCGCGTTGGTTCAACCGCCGTAGGCTCGCCGATGGGCCGGCCGTTGTTGTAACCGTTCGTAATACGCTTCGAGTACCGGGTAGTCGCCGATCAACGCCATATGCGTGGCCATGAAGCAGCTATGGCCGACCAGGATATCGGCGCCCGTGAAATCGGCGCCGAGCAGATGGTCGCGGTCCTCGAGTACGGTCGACAGGATATCGGCGCGCAGCGCGAAATCGTCGCGTCCCCGGGCGGCGAGATTGGCGTCGTGCTGCGATCCCGGCGGGCGCATGTATTCGAGCGGCCGCATTGAATTGTCGAATACCATCATGAGAGGCGGATCCAATTCCGCGCAGGCAAACACGCTCCATTGGTAATAGAGGGCGCGCTCCGGGGTGCCGGCGGCCGGCGCCAAGTTCTTCTCGGGATGCTCGTCTATTAGTTGCAGCACGATCGCGACGGATTCGAACATCGTGTAGCTATAGGATTTTAGGGCAGGGACCACGCCCAACGGATGGATCGCGCGGTAGGCGTCCGAATGCTGCTGTCCTTCGAGCATGTTGACGAGGTGGCTCGAATAGGGGAGCCCTAATTCCTCGAGCGCCCATTTCGCCCGTTGCGACCGCACGGGCGGCCATTCGTACAGTTCCAGCATGGGACATCCCTGTTCCAGCGGGCGGGTCAGATCGTCCGCTCACCCTCGATGGTGATCCTGTGCATCACGCGCCGGTATCCGTGGTAATCGTTCACCGCCATGTGCAGGACGCAGCGGTTGTCCCACAGCGCGAGTGAGCCCGGCGCCCATCGGAAGCGGCAGGTGAATTCGGGCCGGGACGCATGATCGAGCAGATAATCCAGCAGTGGCCGGCTCTCCGCATCCGTCATGCCGGCGAGGCGGCGGGTAATCCCGTCATAGGAAATGTACAGGACATTGCGCCCCGTCTCGCCATGCGGGCGGACCAGCGGGTGCTCCGCCGTCTCCGGTTCCTGATCGGGATCGGTCACCTGCATCGCCGCGGCACGGCCCTTCTTCTTGTTGTATTGGTTGACCGTGCGAAGGCCGCCGATCATTTCCTTCATGCCGTCCGACAGCGCGTCATACGCCGAATACAGATTGGCGAACAGCGTGTCGCCGCCGGCCGGCGGGACTTCCTTGGCGTACAGCATGGTGGCTCGCGCCGGTGTCGGAGTGAACATCTGATCCGTGTGCCATCGCCCACCGAGCGTATGGACATCGTCCACATCCTTGACGATTTCCATGATTCCCGGATAGTGCGGTAGGGAAGGGATGTGCGGATGCAAATGTACGCTACCCCACCGTTTGGCGAGCGTGAGTTGTTGCGCCGGGGTGATGTCCTGGTCGCGGAAGAAAATCACGCCGTGATCGAGCAACGCCCGGTGGACCGCGTCGAAGGCTTTTTCATCCAGGTCTTCCGCAAGGTCGACGCCATGCACTTCAGCGCCAAGGGCGCCCGCGATGGGCCGCACGTCGAATTCTTGATTACGCATCTCTTCATATCTCCCAAATCTGGGCGGACCTCGTATCCGGCTTCGATTTGCGCCAAATTTCGCCGGATGACTGTCCAATCAGCGGATCAATGGTACCCGAAATTGCCGCATCGGTAACCCGGGCCGGGCCATCTGCCGACGCTTTTTACGGGCGTTAAATGTCACGGCGTCTCAGGCAGGGGGCGTGGTTTGTTTTACAATGGTTTTACCGTCGGCGGAAACGGCTTTAGACTTCGCCTCCGCTCACAATATTCAGGTGCAGATCATGCGTATCGGCATATCGCTCCCCGTGCGGGAGCTGCAGGACGATTTGGGCGCGCTTCGTGCCTTCGCCGAAGCGGCGGAAGAGTTGGGCTTCACCCACCTGCGCGTTCCGGACCAGGTATTCCGTCCCGGAACGGGGGCGTTGCATGAACCGATGATGACCTTGGCTTACATTGCGGCCGTGACCACGCGGATCGAATTGGTGCCGTCGGTGATCGTCCTGCCGGCACGGCCGACGGTAATGGTCGCGAAGCAGGCCGCGACGCTCGACCGGTTGTCCGGTGGGCGCCTGCGCCTTGGAATCGGCGTCGGCAAACATCCCGAGGAATACCGCGCGCTTGGCGCGGATTTCCACAGCCGCGGCGCGCGCTGCGAGGAGCAAATCGACCTGTTGCGCCTTCTCTGGACGGAAGAGACGGTTGACTTCGAAGGCCGCTGGGACCGGGTTTCCGGCGCCGGGATCGACCCGTTGCCGATCCAGCGTCCGATCCCTCTGTGGATCGGCGCGAGCGGATTGCCGGCGCCGCGCATTCGCCGCCGGATCGGCCAGCAGGCGGACGGCTGGTTTGTCCTGTGTTCGCCGGAGGAGTTTCCCGCCGTACGCGACGATATACACCGCGCGGCGGAAGGAGCCGGGCGCGACCCTGTCGGCATCGGTATGGAGGCGGGCGTCGCGGTCGTTGGCCCGCGCGAACACGAATGGCAAAGCCGGGTCGCGGGCTGGACGGAAATAGGCCTCACCCACATATGCCTGCGGACGCTCGGCGGCGGTCTGGCCGCGGACGAGCATATCGGGAAGATGCGGGAGGCGGCATCGGAATTACCGATCAGCTGACCGTTAACCCCGTTACGCGGGCGAGAACGTTATAAGAAGAGGTAAGGACAAATCGAGACATGGGGAGTTGGAGCGATGCGCCTGGTTGGGCTGACCTTCTCTATCATGGCGATGGTAATTTTGACGGCGGTGCCGGCGCTGGCGGAACGCCGCTTGGCGCTGGTAGTCGGTAACTCGGCCTACCGGAACACACCAGATCTGGTGAACCCGAAGAACGACGCCAGCGCGATGGCCGAGGCTCTGCAAGGACTTGGCTTCAAGGTCATTCGAGGCATCGACCTGAGCGCGGACGGCATGCGCCAAACCGTGCGCAAATTCGCCGGTGCACTGCAATTCGCCGATGTCGCACTGTTCTATTACGCCGGGCACGGTCTTCAGGTAAACGGACAGAACTATCTTGTGCCGATTGACGCCAAGATGACGTCCTCGCTCGACCTGGAGTTCGAGGCGACAAACATTCAGGTCGTGATCGATTTGATGGAACGCGAGGCGAAGACCAATTTGGTGTTCCTCGACGCATGTCGTGACAATCCGCTGGCGCGCACACTTGCGCGGGGTCTCGGTGCAAGCCGTTCCACGACCATCGGCCAGGGTCTGGCCCGCATCGAAAGTGGGATCGGCACCCTGATCGCCTATGCGACGGAACCGGGCAATGTGGCGCTCGACGGCGACGGTATGCATAGCCCCTACACGGCAGCGCTGCTGAAACACATAAAGACGCCCGGTTTAGAAGTCGGCCGGATGCTACGGCGCGTCCGTCGCGCGGTTTTAAAGAAAACCAAGGGCAAGCAGGTCCCATGGGAACATACGTCGCTGGTCGGCGATTTCTATTTCAGGTCTTCACCAGTGACTGCCTCGGCGCGACCCTCAGCGCCGCCTGCTTACGATCCTTGGCAAGTCGAATCGACGATCTGGAATTCGATCAAGCAGAGCCGGCGCGCGGTCGATTTCGAGAATTATTTGAAGCAATACCCGAAGGGCGCTTTTGCTCGTTGGGCGGATACCCGAATTGCCGAATTAAAGCGCGAGGATCGGCTCGCGATGCGACCGCCGACGCCAAGAGCTAAACCCAATCCGCCTGCGAAAAAATCGGCCGGGCCATCGCAGCGGCCAAAGGCTGGGCAGCCCACACCGAAACCGACTGCCGCCGGATTGGCCAAGTTTCTCTCCAAAGCCGAAGTCAGAGAAGCGATAATTGGCAATACTTTGAATTTCCCTGCGTTGAAAAGTAGTCAGGATTTGTTCGTCTATTTCGAGCAAGACGGCACCGTTGCTGTCAGGGGCAGTGCGATGCACCGGACGGTTCGCAAGGTATGGTTTTTCAATAAACTAGCCATGCTGTGCCGGACCGTCGGACCGGATAATAAAAACCACTGTATGAAAGTCGCACGGGGTGATGAGCCGGCTCGACTGGAACTTTCAAATCCAAGGGCTGGTGTCAAATATCAAGCGACAATTCTGAAGGGGCGTCAGTTGCCCGAATGATCGCTATTCGGTGGCGGTTACCACCGATAA
>CAYYBI010000198.1:0-10949 GCA_964469835.1 uncultured Rhodospirillaceae bacterium | reverse complement strand
GTCGGCGTGCTGCTCGGAGACCCATGCGGGATCGGACCGGAATTGGTCGCCAAGGTTCTGGCCGACACAGCGTTTGACCCGGCTGCCGAGTTGATCTTCATCGGCGATGAGAGAATACTTTTACGAGAAATGAAGAGAACCGGCCTGCAGCTAGAATTGCAGGTTCGGAAGGATCCCGCGGCGTTTGATCCCGGCGATCCAGCAGTCCCGTTTCTCTCTGTCCCCGTTACGGAAATTGATCTGGACGCGTTACCGACAGGGACCGCGAATGACATTGGCGGTCGATACGCGATGGAGGTCCTTACCGCTGCGCTCAATCTGGCGGTCGCGAAAAAGATCGATGCGGTGGCCTATGCGCCAATGAATAAGAACGCCATGAATCTCGCCGGATGGGCCTATCGGGACGGCATCGATTTCTGCACCAGCCATCTCGGCTGGAAAGGGCCTGCTTCTGAGCTAAACGTCCTCGACCGTCTTTGGGTGGCGCGCGTCACATCGCATGTCCCCATGCGACGCGTGTGGGAATTTCTGACCACCGACCGAATCTACTCGATCATCGCCCTCTTGCATCGCTCGCTGGTTGCCACGGGCGTCGATTCTCCGCGCATTTCGGTTGCGGGCTACAATCCGCATTGCGGCGAGGGAGGTCTTTGCGGAAGCGAAGAAATCGATGCGATCATCCCGGCCATCGAGCGTGCAAAGTCGGAAGGGATGTCCGTAAACGGGCCTGTGCCGGCGGATTTTATCTATGTCGACGCACGAGCCAAGAAAATCGATGGCATTGTCGCGATGTATCACGATCAATGTCAGATCGCGAACAAGCTTCTGGATTTTGACCGCGGGATATCGATACACGGCGGCACCCCCGTTCCTACCGTGACAACAGCACACGGAACGGCTTTCGATATCGTTGGAACCGGCCGGGCGAATCCGGAGGCCTTGGCGAGGGCGATTACCGTGGCCGCCAGGATCGCCCATAATCGCGACATGTACGACGGGCGGAGCGGTTAGCAACAAATCGCTAGCGTCTACGCATGGCTATCCGCGCCGGTTTGACGATTCCGATCAAGGCCAACGACCCCGGTGCTACCAATTGGGGCAAGGCCGTCGGAGGCAGTGGTTGGCGCATTCTCACCTCTGGCCTGAACTCGTTTTCGGGTTCACCATAAGCAAATCATCTACTGCTGCTGGCCCATGGCAGGCGTGCGATTGTTTGACCCGACAGCGCGATTTGTCGGGAAGTTTCAAATCGCCCTATAGTTGACCGGACAGCTATCCATGATTCGGATCCGGCCAAGCAGGAGCCCAAAGCAATGCCAAAGACCGACCCGCATCCCACCTACACCGTTCGCGATCTGGCGCAGGAGGTGCAGCGGCAAGTCTCGATCCATGGGTCCGACGGCCCCAAGCTGTTGGAGGGGTTGCGCGACCCGTTGTCCAAGATCCTTGCCAGTGATTTAAGCGGCGCCGGCATCAAGCGCGAAGGCAACCATATCGACACCTCCCGCTACCTGTACTACGACGGCGAAATGTCGATCACCTTCGACCATCTGCCGAAGGACAAGTACATCCCGCCGCACGATCACGGCGTCTGGGAAGCGATGGCGATCTACAGCGGGCAACTCAAGCACATCGTCTATGACCGCAAGGATGACGGCGGCACCGAAGGGTATGCCGAACTCGAAGTCGTCGACGACCGGGTGCTCGAGCGAAACGACATGGCCATCGTCGCTCCGCCGATGGAGATTCACAGTTTCACCGCCCTGACCGACGACACTTGGTCAGTAACCGTCGTCGGTGGGCGCTACAAGGACGACCGCGCCTATTACAAGCCCGAGACCAATTCCTATGTCCGGCTTAATCCGAAGCGCGATAAGGTGGTTTGATCACGCATGGCGACCGACGCTTGGACCGGAACCTATGAAGACCTTCCCGTCGGCGCGACGGAGTCGAGTTCGCAGCTCATCGACGGCGCGGCAATCGATGCGTTTGCGGGTGCGATCCAGAGTTTCAATCCGATCCACATGGATGGCGACTGGGCGCGCGCCAACACCCCCTTTCCCGACCGGATCGCGCATGGCGTCATGACGACGGCGCTGATGTCGCGGCCGCTGGTCCAGTTCTGCGAGCGCTGGAAAATCCGTACCGCGCTCCTGTCCACGTCGTCGAAATATATCCGTCCTGTGGTCGCGGGCGACACGATCACCACCACCGTACGCCTCGTCGAGAAGATCGATGACCGCAAACGTATCCGCTTCGAAATCGAATCGAAGAACCAGAACGGCGAGGTGGTGATGATCGGCGAGATGCTCGAACAGGCGCTCTGAAGCCGGATCGCCGGCATAGTTACGTTCCCCGCCCTCTTCCGACTGTCGCTGACGGCAATTCTCCGCTAAGAGCGGATCGGCAATCTAAATTTCAAAACCAATTCCTCGGGAGGATCTTCACATGGCTCAGGAAAAGCGAACCGCCCTCATCACCGGGTCGGGCAGGAATATCGGCAAAGCCATCGCGCTGCACCTTGCGGAAGCCGGATACAACATCGTCCTCAACGGCTCACGCGACCGGACGGCCTGTGAAAAAGTGGCCGCTAAGATCAACGAACTCGGCTCGGAGGCGATGATCGAGATGTGCGACATCGGCGAGCGCGACAAGGTGCTCGCGATGGCCAAATCCGCCGTCGAAAAATTCGGCAGCGTCGACGTGCTGATCAACAACGCGGCGATCCGCACCGACGGCGACTTCCTCACGATTTCCGAGGAAGAATGGGGTAAAATCATCGACATCAACTTCAATTCCGCCTTCCACCTCTCCCGCGCCTGCATTCCCGGCATGCTCGCCAAGGGTTGGGGCCGCATCATCAATTTCACCGGCATGAACGCGCAGCAGGGTTATGCGGGAAAATCGGCGGTCAGCGTTTCGAAACACGCGCTCTGGGGCATGACCAAATCCCTGTCGAAGGAATTCGGGCGTCAGGGCATCACCACCAACATCATCTCGCCGGGCACCATTCCGGACGACTCAACGGACACCTCCACGCCGCGCTTCCAGGCGCTGCTCAAGGCCAACCCAGTGGGCCGCCTGGGAACCGCCGACGACATTGCCGCGATGGTCGACTTGCTGGTTTCAGAGCAAGGCGGCTTCATCAACGGACAGATGCTGCAGGTCAATGGCGGTGTCGTGAACCAGTTCTGATCCCACGCCGGCGGCAAGACGCCGCCGGCGATGTCCGCATATGGGCCGGAATCATCGACTCCTGACATCGATGTTGCTCGACCCGGTCGTGAGGCTGAACCGTCCCGGCAAACGGCGATGGTAAGCCTAGAAAGAGTTCCTCAACCTTAGCCGTTTGTTAACCACGCAGCCCGATAATCCAGCGCTAGTCCGGTCTCAAGACGGAAATTTTGCGCCGGAGAAAGATTATGCGGTTAACCAAACAAGACTTCTGCGATATTCAGTCCCACATCGACTTGGCGAAATCACGCCTCGGCGAACTCGGGCTAACGCTGCATGCCGACCATGACATGCATGCCTTCGTGGATTACCTCAGCCGTCAGGAAGAAACCCACGGCGTGCCGACCAGTCATGATCCTCGCAGGTGCTACCTGCACCCCGGCAACAGTTACTGGATTTATGTAAGACACGCGCCTACCGGCGACATCGTTGCGTGTCATGCTCAAAGGCTGGTCGTCACCGATGACTTCGTCGAAGAGTGCATGGCACAAACACTCTTTGAAAACCTGGCGCCCAACCTCGACGCCAAACCACTTAGTATCGATGAGGCCGATGACGTTCGCTTGTCGGGGCGGATCGTGTTTGGCGGCGGAACCTACATCCGGCCGGACTGGCGCGGCGCGGGGCTGTTGATCTTCAATCGCGCCTCGCGGACGATCGCCGCACGACATTTCAGGGCGGACTATCTCTGTGGAATGCAGATGAACACCCCACGTCGCCAAGCCTTGGCCCTAAATGGTTTCGATTTCGCGCACGTCAAACCCTTCATCAAGGGCGGACTGCCCCGCAAACCCCAGGCAGACGACGTACAGCTGTCGTGGTCTAGCCTTGCCGAGTGGATGGAGTCGATTCGACGGGAGTTGGCGACTCAAGATGCCGCGACACACATGCCAAGGCGGATACACGCCCCGACCGATCCGTTAAGGGAAGTAGCAACCGGACGTACTCCCGCCTGAAGCCCTTCAGGTCGTGCGAGATATGATGGCCAAACGGTTCCGCTGCGGTCTTACAGGAATAGTATTCATTGCCGCAGAATCTGATGATGTCCGGATAGGGGAATTCGGCTAGCCTTTTTTCCTCCATCCATCGAAAATATACATCGCGCTTAACCGAGAACCGGTAGTGATACGGACTTTCCGGCGTGACATCGATCAGCAGAAATGCCCCGTCGTCGACCGGCGCCAATTTGAAATCCTCGAGGCTGGTTCGACCGCCGCGATTTTCGCTCTGCCAATAGCTGAAGGCCTTTTGGATTGCGCTCGTGGATTGACACAATTTTTCGCCGATTTGCTCGATTTCAAGAAGCTTGTCGACGGGCATCTGTTGGCGTTTTTGCCAACCCTGTTCGCCCATTTGTGTCATCGTAAAAGCGCGCAGAGTCATGCCATTTCCAATTCGAAGTATTCCGGCTCGACCGTACCGAACTGCCGCGTGGCGGTATATACCAGGTCGACCTTTCCATCGTCATCGATCACCGGAAGCAGGATTCTCCGAAAGCACAGTTCGACCCGCTTCATCCTGTGAATAACCTGTTGGTAGAGCGGTTCACATGTTTCCTTGACCAGCAACAAGTCGTCCATGGCCTGTCTCTGAACGAGCTCGCTCTCCATTTCGCGCAGCGGGAGCACCGCATGGGATACATCTGTCGATGTATAGACGAAGTCTATCGGAAATGGCTTGGAAACCAGGAAACAGCCCGCATTGACACTGCGCGGTTGGAAATTGTCCCTGTGAGGTGGTGAACCGAGTTTCCTCCATCTCGTATAGAGAATACCAATATCGGTATTGTGCTCTACTTGCTCGATGAGCTCGATCGGGTATTGCGTGATTTCGATGAATTCTTTCCCGGAAGCCGAATATATCTGTACGTCCACTGCTTCCTCCCAAGATTTTAAGTGATAATTTTGACATCCTAACAGATCGCATCACAAGTACACAGGACCTTAAAACGGCAGTACGACTGCCGCTTTGGCAATCAGCGCATTCAATTTGCTTTGCCGACGATCCCGAAAATTACCGTCCCAACATTGTTGGTTGGATGTCCGCTTCCGACGCTCCGGACCACTTCGAGAACGGAAGTCGTACTGTGCAAAATTGCAGATGCCATTGCAGGATCATCGATGTTGCCTCTTGGCGAAAAACAGAACAAAGGATCCTACGTCCGTTGGGGCCGCTTACACGCGCGCGCATACATTCGATTACGTGTTTGGTGTTTCGATAGACTTTCCTCTCGAAGCGATGTCCTTGGCAGCCTCTTCACGGGCGATATAGAGGGTTGCTGCAACAATCAAGATGGCGCCAAACACCGTCCCGACGGATGGCATTTCGTTAAAAAATATTGCCCCGGCGAAACCGGCGAAGAGCAACCGCGAATAGTCGAAAGGCATTACCGCCGTTGCATCGCCTACACGCAGGCCGTGCACCAAGCAGGCATGTCCTGCACTTAGGCCGACGCCAATGATCGCAAGCAGTAACAGTTCGGAATGGTCCGGCGTCCGCCAGATGAAAACGGTCGGCACGGAAACAACCATTGCCGATATCGCCATTCCCCAGAATAATATTGTCAGCGAGTCATCATGCGCTGTCATGCGTTTGATGAGAACAATGTTTATCGCCACAATCACCGCGTTCAGGAGAGCAGCAGCCGTTCCCAGGTCAAATTCGGTCGACGGCCGAACGATGATCCACACGCCGACAAAACCCGTTGCCGTCGCTATTCCCCGCTGCCAATTCGGCTTTTCCTTGAGAAAAATGACGGCCAGCAGAATCAACCAAAGTGTGCGAGAAAAGCCTATACCGGTGACACTGGCGAGCGGAATGCGCGTCAACGCATAGATTATAGTTATGAGAGCAAGGGACCCGGTGAGTCCTCGGATAATCTGCAAGTCCAGGCGCTTCGGGTGCAGAACTGTTTTCCATCCTTTGCAATGAACAAACGGAAGGAGAACAGCGACACCAAACGCACTGCGAAAGAATGCGATTTCAATGGCGTCAATACTCTTGCCGACGACTTTTATCAGCGCCGTCATCGCCGTGAAAACCAGGGCGCTGAGCAAAATCCAAAATGCACCGCGCACGTTTGCCGCCAGTTGAGTCCACCTGCGCGGTGGGGAGAAAGCATGTTTCATGTCGCCGATTGGCCGCATTGCGCAGCTCCGTGACCTTCCCCTACACGTGCAGATTGCATCACGAGCCTATGATCCGCCTTGGTTCAAGAGGACGAGATTTGCGGTGGCTTCGGAACCCCGGCGATCACTCGGTCATTGATGTCTGCTAATTGCGTAGTGTAATCCACTTCAACACCAAGCGCGGACTTAATGCGGAAGGCCGGTCTTCGACTGCTCCTGATCCAACCCGGAGACCACATGGGCAACGCAATCACCCGCTACGTAGTCGTTCAACATTCCGCAATACGCCCGGCAGAAATACGCTAACGCGCGTTCCTTTCCCGAGCGCGCTTTGTATGTCCAGCTCACCGTGATGCAGTTGCACCAAAGAGGCAACGATCGATAATCCAAGGCCCGTGCCTTCTCCAGTGGTATACGCGCGTTTTCGGGACCCTTGGTTGAATGGTTTTGTTAGATTACGAATTTCATCTGCAGCGATACCGATCCCATTATCCTGCACGCATAGGGTCAGGTCGTCATTCGAGGCAGTTGCGCTCACCACCACCGGGCCGCCTTCCGGTGAGAATTTCACCGCATTCGAAATCAAATTCAGTAGAGTTTGGCTCAAGGCGCGCTTGTCCCCAGTGACCGCGGGGAGTGCGGCGGGCAACTGTTTGACAAGTTCGACGTGATTTCGATCTGCGATGGGCTGGACGATCTGAAAGGAACCGACAACTATTTCGCTGAGATTAAATGTCTCAAGCGTAAGTTCGAATTCCCTCGATTCTATCTTCGCCATGTCCAGAATGTCATTTACGAGATCGAGGAGATGGTGACCGCTTTGGTGTATCGCCTTCACGTGATCACGATATTTTTCCGAACCAATCGGCCCAAAAATCTGCGTTAGCATCGTCTCGGAAAACCCGATAATGGCATTCAGCGGTGTGCGCAGTTCATGGCTCATATTGGCGAGGAACGCCGATTTTGCGCGGTTTGCCGAGTCCGCGTCTGTGCGCGCCTCTTCGGCCCTCTGCTTGGCCTCGATCAGCTCCGTGAGATCAACGCTGACCGAGCCCACCTTTGTTATCTTGCCATGCTTATCGTGGACCGGAAATTTGGTGATCCTAACGCTGTGGCGTTGTCCGTCGGCAAACGGGCGCTCCACCTGCCGTGTTTGGGATTTGCCTGTTTTCAACACCTGCAGTTCCTGGTCCTGCATAACCTCAATATCTTGAGAAACTTGAAAATTCTTGATCACATGGAACCGGCGCCCCAACAATTCGACCGAGTTTAGGCCGTACCAATTCAGGTAGGTTTTGTTTGCCCTTTCAACGACGTTGTCTGCATCCTTGATCAACAATCCGACAGGAACGTTCTGGAAGATGGATTCGAGCAAATCTTCACTTTCTTCATGCGCCCGGCCGGTCACCTCAACGGCTTCGAGTTGGCGCAAAAGTCGCCGGACCGTAAGGACCAGGCCTACAACGACCAACGCCGCGGACGCCGAGTTGATATACCAGCTGAAGCGCGTGTGGAGCGTATGCATGGCCTCCATGGCTTCAGCCATACCGATGACATGAGGCAGAATTATCATCAGGAAAAGGTCGGCGATGTATAGGGACGTTCCTACCCAAATTCCCAGGAGTATCAGGGTAACGCCGGACGTCGCTTGGGCTTTCTCAAGCGCTTTCCACTTCTTGATCACGATGATAGTCCCGAGCCCCACAAGGACAGGCAGCAGGACGTCCACAGAAAACATCACCGACCAGGGCGGGAAATCTCCATGTAAATTTTGCATTTCCATTTGGGTTACCCAACGGACAGGATAATCTGTGAAGTCCTCTCTTGAGAGCGCGGCAGGGCCAGAATGGAACGTTAATTCAATAGCTTTATGGCCTTTTTGTTAACATCAGGTTAGTTTTTCAACCCGTGCGCGTTCTGGAGGTCAAACCGCCGACAAAGGCCAAGTTGGGTTTCAAACCGATGCTGGGATAACCGTATTTGCAGTGACCTGGTGCTGGGCACCACGCCAGCTTGAATTTGTCGACAAATCGTCCGAGCACCGATGGTGCGCTCGCCGAATATCGATTCCTTGAAACCCGGCCATCCTCCGGGAGGGGGACGGGACGGTAAACTACGAACCGAAGCGCCGGACAAACGCCGGCGCGTTGGGTCGGTCCTCTCGTTACCGAATTCTTACCGTGGCGTCGCACCGCCCTATTGGATCACGTCACCGGTGCGTGAGCATTTTTGGTGTATTCGGCGGATTTGGATCGCAGCCGACGTTGATAGGTGACCGCATAGGAAGAATTTCTGGTTCGCTGATAAGGTCGTATATACCCTTACTAGCCCATTTCAACGACGAGCTTCCCTAATCGGGTATCCGCGTTTGGCACCGATGCGGTTTTTCTCATCGGAAGACTTTCGAGCGTACCCAGAAAACTCGATTGCCAATTGTTGGCGTCGCGCTCGCGAATTCTCTTCATCAGTGCTCTTTGACGGCGGCGACGCTCTGCAAGCGGCATTTTCAATGCCCTTTGTAAGATTTCCGCCATCTCATCGATGTTGTACGGGTTGACGATTAACGCTTCTTCTAAATCTTCCGCAGCGCCCGCGAATTTCGACAGTACCAAAACGCCGGGATCCTCATCATCCTGGGCTGCGACATATTCCTTAGCGACCAAGTTCATGCCGTCGCGCAAGGGGCTGACGAAGCCAACCTGACTGCCTCGGAATAGCGCTGCCAGCGTCCTGCGCGGAATCGAACGATGGATATAGCGCACGGGAGTCCAGTCGAAATCCGCAAATTGGCCGTTGATCGCACCTGAAAGCGTCTCCAACTCCGTGCGAATATCGGAATAGGCTTCGACGTCTTCCCGGCTCGGTGGCGCTATCTGCATGAGCGTTACCGATTTCTGGTTATCCGGATGCAGTTCCAACAGTCTCCGAAACGCCTGCAGCCGGCCGGGAAGTCCCTTGGAATAGTCCAGTCGGTCAACGCCTATGATCTGCTTATGGGAGAGCGTGCGTTGGCGAAGCGTCCGGATCTGTTCGTCGGCTTCCCGCGTGTGTGCCATGGCGGCAAAGGAGTCGACATCAATTCCAACCGGAAAGCAGCGCGCCACCACGCCTTTGCCGAAGGCCGCTATGTACTCGTCTTGATCGGTTTTCCCGCTTCCGTATTCCTCGACATAGCGTCGGAAATTGGCACGGTCCGTTTCCGTCTGAAAGCCAAGCAAGTCATAGGAGAACAACGAATGGATCAACCAGTCGCACTCCGGAGCAGCAGCGAGAACTTCCGGCGGCGGGAATGGAATATGCAGGAAGAACCCGATCCGCTGACGACATCCGCGTTTGCGCAGTTCAGCGGCCAGCGGGATCAAATGGTAGTCATGAATCCAGATTGTGTCTTTGGGCTTGAGATGCGGCAGCAGGGCATCCGCGAATTTGGAATTTACCCGTTTGTAGCCACGGAGAAACGCCGGCTGAAATTCCACCAGATCAAGTCGATAATGAAACAGCGGCCACAAGACGCTATTTGCAAACCCGGCGTAATACTCCCGGTAATCCTTGTTGGTCATCGGCAGCGTGATGAGCGTTGCCTGGTCGATCTTCTCGATCCGTGCCGGTACACGGGTTCCTTGCCCCACGGTGTTCCCGTCCCAGCCGAACCAAACCCCGCCCCGCGCCTTAAGCGCATCTCCGAGACCAACGGCAAGACCGCCTGCCTGCCCCGGATCGTGAAGATCCGCAACACGATTTGAAACGGCGACCAGTCTACTCACTCGACAACCTCCTAAGCTGAACCAACCTTCCTGGACACCCATAGAACCATGTCCAGCGCGCCAGCGCCAAATTTTCATCTCCGCCGACTTCCGTCTTTGATGTCGTCGATGGCTCCCGTCACCAGCCTCTCGATGCGCCAAATTACCGTCGCGCGTTAGTAACCGTTCATTTCGGCTTGTAGCTGAGGCTTTTGAAGAACTCTGATCTGAACTGGGTTGCGATGTCCGCTTTCCGCGAAATTTAGTCGGCTATCGAGGGGTGAGCGGACGAAGCGCAGATAGTCGGTTTTCTCCTGCTCATGACCCAACCCGGACATTCGCGGACCGTGAGAACAGGACGGATGCCAACCGGGCTTCCTACCGAGCCCCATCGAACTCCCGTAAGATTGACGGCTAGGCCACCCGGCGACGATTTTGTTTGTCGGCTTTCCGCTGGCGTATCACTCGCGGGCCCCTAGGAGGTCCGGCCACTCATTTAGCTAACGCCTACCAACCGCGCCAGCGCGGACAGGAACCGCCATGCCACGGCGGGCAGGGACTTGTAGTCGGTTATTTAGTCGGCTATTTGCGACATCGCGTGCGGACGATCATCGATCCTGTTTCTCGATAAGCGCCTCGAATTGCGATCGGCCATTATTATCATCCCCCCGAGCCACCGCCATTGCCGTTGCCACCACCACCATTGCCAGAACCGTTGCCCTGTCCGTTATTGCTGCCGCCGTTGCCGCTTCCCGGGCCTGACCCTCCGGTGTTGCCGCCGCCATTGCCGCTGTTGCCGCAGTTGCCGTTGCCATTGCCGGGGCCACAGGCGGCCTGTTCGATG
>CAYYBI010000197.1:0-13378 GCA_964469835.1 uncultured Rhodospirillaceae bacterium | reverse complement strand
GTCGGGGCGCTCTCCATCGTGCGCTTCCGGACGCCGATCAAGGAACCGGAGGAGCTGGCATATCTCTTCCTGTCGATCGCGATCGGCCTCGGCCTGGGAGCGGCGCAAACCATCCCGACGGTGATTGCTTCGATCGTAATCCTGGCCGCCCTCGCCCTATTCAAACAGCGCCGGGCGGGAGCGGACAGCAAGAACCTGTTCCTGTCCGTTGACTGGCGGCTCAATTCCGGCGAGCAGCCGCAGCATTTTCTCGAAACCTTGAACGAGGTGCTGGGTAAACACTCGGTCTCGTGCGACCTCCGGCGGTTCGATGTCCGGGAAGACTCCTTGGACGCCACTTATTTCGTCGACCTCGCGAGCCCGAAAAAGCTGTCGGAACTGACTGACGATTTGCGCAACACCTTCCCAAGCGTGGGTGTCACCTTTATCGATCAGAATCGCCTGCCGAGCGTCTGATCGGCGATGAGGATCCCAGCCTCCGGCAAAGGTCCGCCCGACGCGGGACGGCGACCGGTAAAGAGCCCAACCCGGTCCAAGATTCTCCTTATCGTCCTAGCGACATTTGCGATCACCGTCGTGCTCACCGTTGGGGTGCTGATACAAAACCCGATAACACCCGTGGTCACATGGCTGCGGGACAACGGGTACGACCAGATGCGGTTTGGGGATTTCCCGCGCATCGCGGCGGCGCTGCCGAAGCGCTTGATGGTGCCCAACTCACGGTTGCCGCGCCTGGTTCTCAACATCAAATTCAAAAATATGGACAAGATTCGCCAGAAGCGCGCCCAAGCGCTGGCAAATGGCAAACTCGCGACGTCCAAGGAAGATTTCGTTCCTGCGAAAATCGAGGTCGACGGGCGCACCGTCAAGGCGTCCGTCCGGCTCAAAGGTGATCTCGTTGATCACCTGCAAGGTACCAAATGGTCGTTCCGGGTTCATGTACGGCGCGGCGACCATATTTTCGGCATGCGCCGACTGTCCCTGCAGAATCCGCGAACTCGGGCATTCCAAAACGAAATCCTGTTTTTTGAAACCCTGCGGCATCTCGATTTGCTTGCGCCGCGCTATTTCTTTGTCGACGTGGTTCTCAACGGCACGAATTTGGGAATCATGGCGCTGGAAGAGCATTTTTCGAAAGAATTATTGGAATCCCAACATCGCCGCGAAGGCGTGATCGTTCGGTTCGACGAGACTTTGAAATGGGCGGCCTACGATCCGCAAATCGATCCGCACAATTTCGAATCGATTTATGACGATTTTCGAAATGCCCGCGTCGACGCGTTTCGCGCCTCGAAGATCGCCAGATCCGAAACGCTGTCGCAGGCCCATGCCGCCAGCGTCGGGCTTTTGCGCGGGTTCGCGGAAAAACGAATTCCCGCGTCCAAATTGTTCGACATCGAGAGCACCGCACGATTTCTTGCGGCCGTGGAATTATGGGGCGCCCGCCATGCCATTTACTGGGTGCAATCCCGATTTTACATGAACCCCATCACGATGAAGCTCGAGCCGATCGGATTCGACGCCACATTGCATACCCAAAAGCTCGGCCGTGAAATCGTCACCCAGGACGAGAAATTCACCGCGGCGATCCTGGAAGACCCGCTGATATTCGCCGAATTCGAGAAGACCTTGCGAACTCTCGCACGGCAGACCATCAACGGTTCCCTGGTCGGCAAACTAAAGGCGGTCGAGAATAAACACCTGCCGACACTGCAAACCGAATTCCTGCTGCTCGGTGGTTTTGATTTCGCCGGACTCACGGAGCGCGCACGCTTCCTGCAAGGGCTGACTTCCGATGAATTGGCATCGCCCCGCGCGAAAGCCAACAGCTTTCATGCGCTGATCCATGCTCATCTGGTTGCCCTTGGCGACCGCCAGGTTCTGGAACTGCAAAACGCCGTGGACCATCCGGTCGACGTCGCGGCAATACACTGGGTTCACAAAACGGACGGCACGACGTTAGTCTTCAAGCCAGACGCCGACCAAGCAAAGCCGCTCCGACTGGATCCGCGCCGCTGGGACGACACACCCGCGATCACCCGTATACGCTACCGGCCGCCGGCCAACTCGGAAGACTATACGCTGCAGGTATCTGTCAGCGCGAAGGGCGCCAAGCACTCTCAAACGATCACGGCGGTGCCGTATCACAAATCCTTGGCGTCGCATCCAATCGAAATTTCGACCCTCGACCAGCAGCTTCAGCGGCACGCCTTTCTGCGCGCGGACGAGGCGACCCGTACGCTGCACGTGCGGCGCGGTACGTGGCGGGTCAAGGGTTCGCTGTTCGTACCGCCGGGATACAGGCTTGCAATCGGTGGCGGCACGACGCTGCGGTTCGCGGCAAACGAAGGATTATTGGCCCACGGACCGGTCATGCTCAACGGCACGGCGGACGCGCCGATCATCTTGGAGGGCTATTCGAATACCGGCGAGGCCAAGGCCTGGCGCGGGATCGCGGTGCTGAAGGCGGACAAGCGCTCAATTTGGTCGCACGCGGTCATTCGCAATACCAACGCGGTCACGCGCATGTACTGGCGGCTGACAGGCGGCGTCACCTTCTACCGCAGCGACGTGACAATGAAGCAATGCCGGTTTGAGGGCAGCCAGGCCGAAGATGCGCTGAATATCATCCGCTCGCAATTTTCGCTGGTTAATATCACGGTCAAGAATACGGTTTCCGACGCCTTCGACGCGGATTTTTCCGAAGGCAGCGTCCGGGGCGGCGTCTTCGAGAATATCGGCATTGCGGGCGGTGGCGACGCGATCGACGTCAGCGGTACGAGAATAACCGTGCGCGGCACCCGTTTCCTCGGTATCGGCGACAAGGCGCTCTCGGTCGGTGAAGGCAGTACGATGACCGCCGAAGATATCGTGGTCGAACGCGCTATTACCGGCGCCGCCAGCAAGGACGGATCATCCCTTACCCTCCGCGGCGCGACCATCAAGGACACGCGAAGCGCCGCGCTCATGGCGTATATCAAGAAACCGGAATACGGGGCGGCCAAGATCGATGCGAGCGGACTGACGCTCGAGCGAAACGAGGCCACGGCCCGCGCACAAACCGCCAGCACAATTCAGATCGACGGACAGGCAGTCGCTACCGAGCCCTTCGATGTGGATGCGCTGTACGCCACCATCATGAAATCGGCGCGCCGGCCATGAGCAGCACAATTCCCGCCTCGGCGCGGCTGGAGATTAAGTTCGTCGCCAGCGAAACGCGGCAGCATGCAATCCTCGATTGGTTGAACCGGCACCGCGCCGGTTTCGCACTGCTTCACCCGGACAGGACTGTTCACAATACCTATTTCGACACCTTCGATTACCACTGCGTCGAGGACAATCTCTCCGGCGCAAGCACACGGGACAAGGTCCGCTACCGCTGGTATGGCGACTCCGACCTGCCGGATGCGGGTGTCCTGGAGATCAAGCGGAAACGGAATTTTTATGGCTGGAAGTTGAATTTCGAAATTCCCGAACCGCCCTATGCGGAAGGTCGAGACTGGAAACAAATTCGCGAGGCGATTCAGGAACACCTGCCGCCGGATGGGAAATTCTGGCTCAAAAGCCATCCGTTCCCGATCATCATCAACCGTTATCGGCGCAAGTATCTCGCCGATCGGCACAATCGCGTCCGCGTCACCATCGACACCAAGCAGGCTGCGTGGGACCAACGGTTCGGGCCGCGGCCGAATGTGGAACGCCGCGCCAACCAACCCGATACCACGGTGATCGAATTCAAATTCCTGCGCGCGGAGCGCGATTATGCATCCGACCTGATACAGGGGTTTCCGGTCCGCGTCAGCCGTCATTCCAAATATATCACCGCCGTGCGCGCCATCGGCGGCCTCGCCTGACACCGCATCGGTGAGCCAAGGCCGGCCCTATACCCGCCGACTATCGAATGCATAATATCCCGGCACCGCAATCCGGGAGACACTTCAATGCAACAGCATGCCGTTCGCGTATGGCCGTCGGCCGAACCACACCCGCGCGAAGAAGAACTCGCCTGGAAACTGGCCGTTGTCGCCGTGGACGACGCGCCCCTCGACCCGGCCGTCGTGGAAATGGTCGGCAACCGGATCATCGACGATGCGGCGGTCGCCATCGCCGCGATCAACCGGCCCCCGGTGGCGGCGGCGCGCGCCCAGGCGCTGGCCCATCCGCGGCCCGGCGGCGCCACCGTACTGGGGCTACCGCCGGAGAAACGAGTGCATGCGGAATGGGCGGCCTGGGCCAACGGCGTCGCGGTACGCGAACTCGACTACCACGACACCTTCATCCTGCTCGAATACGGCCACCCCGGCGACAACATCCTGCCGCTGATCGCGGTCGCCCAGCAGATGGGGTGCGACGGCGCGGCACTGATTCGCGGCATCGCCACCGCCTATGAAATCCATATCGACCTGATGAAGGCGATCGACCTGCATTCGCACAAGATCGATCATGTGGCGCATACCGGCGCGGCAGCGGCCGCCGGGATCGGCGCGATGCTGAGCCTGCCGGTTCCCGTAATCTATCACGCAATCAACCACACGGTGCATGTCTGCTGCGCCACCCGGCAGTCCCGCAAGGGCCTGATTTCATCCTGGAAGGCGGCGGCGCCGGCCCATTCGAGCAAGATCGCCGTCGAGGCGGTGGACCGGGCGATGCGCGGCGAGACCAGCCCGGCGCCGATCTACGAAGGCGAGGACGGCCTGATCGCTTGGCTGCTCGACGGCCCAAACGCCGAATACAGCGTACCCCTGCCCGAGCCCGGCGAGCCGAAGCGCGCCATGCTCGACAGTTTTCCGAAGGAGCATTCCGCGGAATATCAGGCCCAGTCGATGATCGATCTGTGTTTCCGCCTGCGCGACCGGGTGCCCGATCTCGGCAAGATCGCGGAAATCGTCGTCCACACCAACAACCACAGCCACGCGGTGATCGGCAGCGGCGCCAACGATCCGCAGAAATATTCGCCCGACGCTTCGCGTGAGACGCTCGACCATTCGCTGCCCTACATGATGGCAGTGGCGCTGGAAGACGGCCGCTTCCACCACGAGGACTCCTATACCTCGGAACGCGCGCACCGGCCGGATACCATCGCGCTGTGGCACAAGATCAGCACCGTCGAGGATCCCGAATGGGAGCGCCGCTGCGTTTCCATGGATCCGGCGGAGAAAGCCTATGGCGGCCGCGTCGAAATTACATTGGATTCGGGCGAAAGGATCGTCGATGAAATCGCCGTGGCCGACGCCCACCCGCTCGGCGCCCGGCCGTTCCAGCGCCCGGACTATGTGAAAAAATTCGAGACGCTGAGCCAGGGCATCGTCAGCAGCGTCGAACGGCGGCGTTTCGTCGCGACGATCGAGACGCTCGCCAGCACGCCCGCCGAGGCTTTGGCAGGGCTCGCCGTGACGGTCGACGAGATCGCCCTGGAAGCGGCGGAACCGGACGGTAAGGGGATATTCTAAGGCACCGGGTTCGATCTAACCCTTCACCGCCCGAAGCACCGCGGTCGTCTCCTTGACCACGTTGTTGTGTTCGCGGATCGCCAGCAGCAGCTCGGTTTCGGTGATTGTCTTCATTTCCAGCTTGCTGTGCCAGACCGGCTCGAGCAGGAGTTGCTTCGACTCGATCACGAAATCGACGCCGATCATAAGCGCGATCGGCGAGTTGGCCTTCTTATCGCGAATCCATTCCTCGCATTGACGGCGCGACAGCATGGCCAACCCTTCCAGCGTCACCGCGCGGACATGGGTCGGATCGTTAAGGAAATCGTCGTGGCGCGGATGCGGCACGGTGATGGTGACCCGGGCGTCATGCCGGCACACGCGATAGAGTTCGCCGATAATACCAAAATATGTCTCGGTGGCCGCGCCGAGGTGTTCCAGCACGTGGCTCATATAAACTTCGTCCGCCGAGTCGTCCGGCCACGGCCAAGGAATTTTCTCCAAATCGACGATCTCGTCCGGCGCGCAGTCGGCGAACCGGTCGACATTGATGAAGCCATCGCGCTTGTTGAAGCCGCAGCCGAGATTAAATCGCATGACGCCTCCGAACCCGCACGAACCGGCAGTCAAACAGCAAATTCAAGGCGTTCATGACGGTCCTCCCGGCTCCGCGCCAAGCGTTGAAGGGCGATTCGGCCAACGGCATTAACGATTTATGGCTAGACAGCCTTCTCATATTTAGTTAGGCATATTTAGTATCACACCTACAAGTTAGACACGACATCTTGTGGTTATCCACATCATTGTTTCCACAAGCAGTGGATAATCTGACGACAGGAGGCGAATAGTGGACGGATCCGACGTATCGGCGCGGGAAAACGTGCCTGTGGATAAATTGTTGACGAACAGGCAATTGACTGTGGAAGCGCTGCTGGACCCGGTGTCCGGCGAGTCTCCGAAAAGCTCGGATCTAAGCTACCGGCGACAGAATGAACGCGGCGTCGAGGTCGTCATCGACCCAGCACACGACGCCCGCCTGACCGAATTCGGTAAGGACACCCTGTCGGACCGCTATTTGATGCCGGATGAAGACTATCAGGATTTGTTCGCCCGGGTGGCCATGCATTTCGCCGACGATTCCGAGCATGCGCAGCGGCTCTACGACTATATGGGCCGGCACTGGTTCATGCCGTCTACGCCGATTCTGTCCAATGGCGGCACCAATCGCGGCCTGCCGATTTCGTGCTTTCTCAACGAGGCGACGGACAGCCTGCGCGGCATCGTCGGGCTCTGGAACGAAAACGTCTGGCTTGCCGCGCGCGGCGGCGGAATCGGCAGCTATTGGGGCAATCTGCGCTCGATCGGCGAGCGGGTCGGCCACAACGGCAAGACATCGGGCGTGGTGCCCTTCATCCGCGTCATGGATTCGCTGACCCTGGCGATTTCGCAAGGCTCCCTCCGGCGCGGCAGCGCGGCGGTATACCTGCCGATCGACCATCCGGAGATCGAAGAATTCATCGAGATCCGGCGCCCGACCGGCGGCGACCCGAACCGCAAGGCGCCCAACCTGCATCACGGCATCCTGATTTCCGACGCGTTCATGCGAGCGGTCGAAAATGAGGAAGAATGGGCGCTGCTCAGCCCGAAGGACCGCACGGTACAGCGCAAGGTTTCGGCGCGAGACCTGTGGATTCGCATGCTGACGGCACGGGTCGAAAACGGCGAGCCGTACATGATCTTCATCGATCACGTGAACCGGGCGATGCCGGAACACCACAAGCTCGCCGGGCTGGAGGTCAAGACGTCGAATTTGTGCACCGAAATCACCCTGCCGACCGGCATCGACAAAGATGGTATGCATCGCACGGCCGTCTGCTGCATTACCTCGCTCAACCTCGAATCCTATCAGGAATGGGAGGACCATCCGCGGTTCATCGAGGACGTCATGCGCTTCCTCGACAACGTGCTGCAGGACTTCATCGACAACGCGCCGGACGATTTCGAACGCGCGACATACTCGGCGATGCGCGAACGATCCGTCGGTCTCGGCGTGATGGGCTTCCACTCCTTCCTGCAAAAGCTCGGCATTCCGATGGAAGGGGTGATGGCGAAAGTCTGGAACAAGCGGATGTTCAAGCATATCCGCAGCCAGGCGGACGCGGCGTCCGTTACCTTGGCGAAGGAACGCGGCGCCTGCCCTGATGCCGCGGATTACGGCATCATGGAGCGTTTCTCGAACAAGATGGCGGTCGCGCCGACCGCATCGGTCTCGATCATTTGCGGCGGTGCGTCGCCCGGCATCGAGCCGATCGCGGCGAACAGCTATACCCACAAAACGCTGTCCGGCTCCTTCAACGTACGCAACAAATATCTGAAGGCGACGCTCGCCGAAAAAGGCCGGGACGACGACGAGACATGGTCATCGATCACCACAAAAGAAGGATCGGTGCAGCATCTCGATTTCCTCAGCGAAGAGGAGAAGGCTGTGTTCCGGACCGCGTTCGAGATCGATCAGCGCTGGATCATCGAACACGCCGCCGACCGCGCGGGATTCATTTGCCAGGCGCAGTCGGTCAACGTGTTCCTGCCCGCCGACGTTCACAAACGCGACCTGCACCAGATCCACTTCCAGGCGTGGAAAAAAGGCGTGAAGACGCTCTACTACTGCCGCTCCAAATCGCTCCAGCGCGCCGAGATCGTCTCGGGCATGGGGGCGGAAACGCCAGTCGCCACCCTGCCGCATCTCGGCAAGGTCAACACCACGGACCAGCCGGGCAATGGAACCGACTACGACGAATGCCTCGCCTGCCAATAAAGCAGCGAGCCTAAGGGAATTATAAAAATATGTCACTGTTGGACGCCGATCCGATCTACAAGCCGTTCCGTTACCCCTGGGCCTATGACGCCTGGCTGCAGCAGCAACGCATCCACTGGTTACCGGAGGAAGTGCCCCTGGCGGACGATGTCAAGGATTGGCACCAGAAGCTGAGCGAAGCCGAACGCAATCTGCTGACGCAGATCTTCCGCTTCTTTACGCAGGCGGATGTGGAAGTGAACAATTGCTACATGCGGCACTACAGCCGCGTGTTCAAACCGACCGAGATCCAGATGATGCTGGCGGCCTTCTCCAATATGGAGACAGTCCATATTTCCGCCTACTCGCATTTGCTGGATACGCTCGGGATGCCCGAAGCCGAGTATCATGCCTTCCTCAAATACAAGGAGATGAAGGACAAATACGACTTCATGCAGCAATGGGGCGTGGAGACCAAACCGGACATCGCCAAGACACTCGCCGTATTCGGCGCGTTTACCGAAGGGCTGCAGCTGTTCGCCAGCTTCGCCATGCTGCTCAACTTCCCGCGCTTCAACAAGATGAAGGGCATGGGCCAGATCGTCACATGGTCGATCCGCGACGAGACGCTCCACACCAATTCGATCCTGAAATTGTTCCAGACCTTCCGCAGCGAGAATCCGGAAATCTGGACCGAGGAATTGCAGCGGGATATCTACAAGGCGTGTTCGACCATCGTCGATCACGAAGACGCCTTCATCGACCTGGCCTTCGAAATGGGCGCAGTGGAAGGCCTGGACGCCGGCTCGGTCAAGCAATACATCCGCTACATCGCCGATCACAGGCTGATGCAAATCGGCCTGCAGCCGATCTTCCATGTGGAAAAAAATCCGCTGACCTGGCTGGATGAAATCCTCAACGGCGTTGAACACACCAACTTCTTCGAAAATCGGGCGACGGAATATTCCCGTGCCGCCACGCGCGGCACCTGGGATGAGGCCTTCGACTGATTCATATGTGCTCCTGAGCAGCCCGTAAGGGCTCCTGCCCCCGCACCGGTGTTCCGGGCGGGGGATTTTTTTGCCCGCCAGCCGGCTTCGCATCACAAGAACCGGGTGGCCGCGCCAGTACGCATCTGCGACTCATCAGGTGTTCATCGTCCCCCAATGGCAACCCGGACAGTTCACCGTGAAACATCCCTCCGACCCGGCCTTTGGTGCAGCATGTGTCGCGATTTTTGTCGTCTCGACCGCATTCCGGGATGTCTATCTCGGCGGCATTTTTCAATCGGTGAACGTGTTCCTCGTCCTGCTGGTCGCCTTCGGTATCGCGACCGTTGCGGGGCTCGGGCTGGTGTGGGGACGTGGCGGCAGCTTCAAACCGCTCATCCATGCGCCGCTCGATGTCCTGATGATGAACCTGACGACGGCCGGCGCCTGGATTTGTTATTTTTTCGCGCTGAAGTTTCTCGAACCGTCGATCGTCAACACGCTGTTCGTCGGCATCGGACCGTTCGTCATCATGGCGATACGGGCGAGCGGCCAACCGATCGCGCGGTCGAACCCAAGTTCGGTTTTGCAGAAGGTCTTGCAGGTCGGCGTAATCGGTTCGCTGGCCGCCCTGATTTGGATTGTCGTCACCGGCCGATCGGGGTTCCAAAGCCCGGATCCGCTGGCCGCGGTCGGCAGTGCGGGCCTTGCGCTGCTCGCGGGCTCCCTGATTACGGTCAGCCATCTTTTCGGCAAACCGCTGGACGAGGCCGGCGCGACACCGGATGCACTGGTCGGAACGCGCTTCATCGGCATTCTGATCATGGCGTGTATCGTGATTGGCTTCGAAGGGCCGGGCGAAACCGTGCCGCCCGCGATGGACATGCTGCGCCTCGCAGGCGCCTCGGCGCTGCTCATCGCCGCCCCGGTATTCTTCAATCAGATCGGCATGGCCAAACTCAGCCCCTTGAGCGCCCGCATCATCACTGCATTCGGACCCGCTCTGATTTTCATCCTGCAACGGGCCGACGACCGGATTGCCTGGTCGACCGAAACGCTCGTCGCAATCGTCGCCTACTCCGGCCTGGTCACTGCGGCGAACGTTTCCCAAGGCATGAACCACCGTCGCAGAGTCATCGGCGCTTCCGGGGCATAGAATTGGCTGATCAGGCGACCGCCGCGCCGAAATCAGCGAGCCGGATCGGCTGCCGCTTGCGTCCCCAATTGCCGGGCGACGGCTCGAACACGCCGGCGCACCGCGTGCCGCATCGCCCGCACGCTCCGGTCTCCGTCAAATTCCAATCCGAGAGTTCGTACCAGTCGCGGCCGATCAACATCTGCCCGCAATCGTGGCAATAGGTGCTGCCGCCCACCTTGTCGTGAATGTTGCCCGTATAGACGTAACGGAGGCCCGCGGCGCGTGCGATGCCCGAGGCCTCGACCAGCGTTTCCGCCGGTGTGGCAGGCGTATCCATCATTCTAAAGTCCGGGTGGAAGGCGCTGAAATGCAGTGGCACATCCGGACCCAAATGATCCATCACCCATTGGCTCAAGGCCTCGATCTCGCGCGCGGAATCGTTCTCGCCCGGAATTAGCAGGGTGGTAATTTCCAGCCAGGCATCGGTTTCGTGTTTGATGTATTGCAACGTCTCCAGAACCGGCGCCAGCGATCCCGAGCAGAGCCCGCGATAGAAGGACTCGGTAAAGGCCTTGAGATCGATGTTGACCGCGTCCATCGCGCCATAGAACTCCTCGCGCGCCCCTGGCTTGGCATAGCCGGCGGATACCGCGACGTTCTGGATGTTGCGCTCCCGGCACGCCGCGGCCACGTCGACCGCGTATTCGAGAAAAATCAGCGGGTCATTGTAGGTGTAGGCAACGGACCGGCAGCCCGTCCGCGCGGCCGCCGCGGCAATCACTTCGGGCGGCGCCCGGTCCATCAGGCGGTCCATTTCCCGCGATTTGGATATATCCCAGTTCTGGCAGAAATTGCAGGTCAGGTTACAGCCCGCCGTTCCAAAGGACAGCGCCGGCGTGCCCGGCAGGAAATGATTGAGCGGTTTCTTTTCGATGGGATCGATACAGAAGCCGCTGGACCGGCCATAGGTGGTCAGGAGGATTTCATCGCCGCGCCGGGCGCGCACGAAGCAAAGACCGCGCTGGCCGTCCTGGAGCCGGCATTCGCGCGGACAAACGTCGCATTGCAGCCGCCCATCTGGCAGTGGCCGCCAATATCGCCCGGAAACACCAATAATCTCGTCTGACATGGTTAACTCAAACTTTACCACCCTATATGTAGTATCTGGTCACTTATGAGACCGGTTCCAAGGCGCGACGACAAAGACGTGCGGACCGCTCACCAGGACGGATATGCCGGACGGACGATCCGGCCCAATTAATTGGACTTCAGCCCCAGATATAAGGTTTCGACGCCGAACGGACAGACATGATGAGTGCAGTACGCCCCCCCGCTGTCGCCGGCTATTTTTATCCTGCGGAAGCCGACGAACTGACGTCCGAGGTGCGCCACTATTTGCGCGAGGCGGAATCTGTGGCGCGCGAGCAGGCGCCGAAAGCGATCATCGTGCCCCACGCAGGCTACATGTATTCCGCGAAAGTGGCGGCGGCCGCCTACGCGCCGGTGATGGCGAACGGAGGGGCGATTCGCCGGGTCGTCATGCTCGGCCCCGGCCATCGGATGGCGGTGCCCGGCATGGCTGTGCCGAACGCCACCGCCTTCAGCACGCCGATCGGCGATATCCCGCTGGACCAGGCCGCCATTCGAGATATCCTCGCGCTGCCGCAAGTCGAGCAGCGCGATGACGCACACCGCGACGAACACAGCCTCGAAGTCCAGCTGCCGTTCCTTCAGGCGGTGCTGCCCGCATTCGAGCTCGTCCCGCTAGTGGTCGGCGGCCCGACGCCGCAGGAAGTGGCGGAAGTCCTGGACCGGCTCTGGGGCGGCCCGGAAACGCTTATCGTGCTCAGCTCCGATTTGAGCCACTACAAGGATTACGGCACCGCGCAAGCGCTTGACGGCCAAACCGCCATAGCCATCGAGTCCCTCGATGCAGCGGCGATCGGCCGCGAGCAGGCATGCGGACGTATACTGATCGCAGGATTTTTGGCGGTGGCAAAGCGTCGCGGATTGACCGCCGAACGGCTCGATTTGTGCAATTCGGGCGATACCGGCGGACCGAAGGACCGGGTGGTCGGCTATGGCTCCTGGGCATTCTGGCCGCCGGCCGCTGAACAAAATAGGCCAAATGCGCCAGACGCACCCAATACGCCAGATACCGTCGAACGGCGGTCCGACTGGAACACCTTCAAGCCCCACGCGAAGGCGCTGTTGCGCGCCGCCGCCGCCAGCATCCGCTCTGCGCTCCAGAACGGCAAGCAACCGAGCACGGACCTCCTGACCGCGCCGGAGCCCCTCAGAACGAAAGCGGCCAGCTTCGTCACCCTGCACCGGAACAATCGGCTTCGTGGCTGTATCGGCACCATAGAGGCCACGCGGCCCATTCTGCTCGACGTGGTCGACAATGCCTACCGCGCTGCCTTCAAGGATCCCCGATTTGTGCCGCTGCAACCCGAAGAGCTGCGCGGCATAAGCCTCTCGATTTCGGTTCTCTCGACACCGGTAGAGATTGACTTCACGGATGAAGCGGACCTGCTGGGAAAAATTCGGCGACATTCGGACGGCCTCATCATCCGCAACGAGATTCACCGCGGTGTGTTTCTGCCGCAGGTGTGGAAGGATCTCGACGATCCGGCGGATTTCCTCGCCCGCCTCAAGAGCAAAGCCGGGATCGAAGGGCCGCTCAATCCAAGTCGGGACCGAACCTTTAGCTTTTCCGCGAATTCCATCGGCACCGTCGTTCTCGATGCCTGGCGTCCCCGCGCCAACGGGGACCGCGGCAATTAGGCCTTTAAGGGACGCAAGCACGCTCCTATGATCGCGGCGGCTTCAGGCGGTAAGAGGAATTTCCCATGACGACGGCGTATTTGGCAGCGGACCGGAGCGGTTCCGCGCCGACGGATCAGGCGCGTTGCGGTGCATGCCGGGCATGACGGACACATTGGCGTCGTTACTCCCCGCAATTACTAAGACTGCCGAGACGGCCGGCGAAAGCATCATGGAAATCTATGCCACGGATTTCGACGTC
>CAYYBI010000196.1:0-2534 GCA_964469835.1 uncultured Rhodospirillaceae bacterium | reverse complement strand
ACATTGATCATGGACACTGATGCCGAAACGCACGATCCCGCATTTCCTGCAAAGGTCCACGGCGCCTATCATCTCGAAAAGAGGCTCGGCAACACACCGTTGGATTTTTTCATTCACGCAAGCAGCCAGGCGGGCTACGGGCCCTCGATCGGACAATATGCATACGCCATTGCGAACAGCACGGTAGACAACCTCTCTCGCCGGCGCTCGAAGCGGTTCAACGGGGTGAGTTGCGCTATCGGATGGGGCCCATGGGAGCAAATCGGCATGGCGGCGAATGCCGCAATCCGGAGTCCCAGAGGGGCGGGCAAGGATCGCCCCGCCGCGGCCGTCATCTCCAAGCAAGAAATCGGCCTGCCATTTTTCCATACGGCGCGGCACTTCGACGACGGCTCGTCTTCGTACAGCGGCAGCTTTCCACAAGCGGGAGACCGGGACATCAACTGGGTGCTGGAGCATAGCTTGATGGGCGCCCCCTGCTCGCCGGCGCAACAATCATGGAATGTGTACGCTCGACTTACGATCATTTCAGGAATGGAAGCGGCCCCATCGGGATCTCTAAAGTCGCTTTCCTGCGACCCTTGTTCATCGATGAGCGGGGCTCCGACGTGGAGGTATTGTTCGTGCCACGGGAAAACGGAATAGTCGGCTTCAAGGTGCGATCGAAGGCGAAGGGCAGGAGCGCGCAATGGATAACGAATACCGAGGGGCTGTGCGCATCGGATCCCTCCGCGATTACGGAAACCTTTCCGCCCCCTCTTGACGAACTCAATGCCTCTACCTTCAGCGCACAGCCGCACAAGCACATCACGGCCGGCGTACGCTGGCGCTGTATTACCGGCAACACGCGCATTGACGGCATCGCCTGGTCCAGGCTCGAACTGGCCCGTGAATTTCATGGCGACGTCGAACATTTCGGACTGCACCCCGCTCTGTTCGACATGGCGCTGGGACGGTACCACCACGGCTTCGAAGCCGCGGGAGAACTGCCGTTTACCATCGGGTCACTGAAGGTGTACGGGCCAATGCCACCCACCTTCTATTTGCGCGGGACGCATCGCATCATCGGAAAGACGCCGGTTTTTCACCTCCGGATCGTCGATGAGGCCGGCCGGCTGCTGGTCGACATGACGGATTTCGTCACGCGGGAGATCGAGGACACCACGCTGGTGGGTCCCGGCACGGCCGAACCGCGCACCGCTTCGAACGCGCCCGCCGCCCACCGCAATTTTCGCGCCTCCGTGGCCCGAACCGGCGACCTGCAATCCATCGTGCTCAGGGATTACGCCATGCCGCAACCCGGCCCCGATGAGATCGTCATCGAGTGCGTGGCCGCCAGCCTGAACTTCAGGGACGTCCTCACCGCGCTGGGTCAGATGCCCGGGGCGCCGGCCGACGAACCGCCAATCGGTATTGAATGCAGCGGTCGCATTCTCGCCGTCGGATCGGCGGTTTCAGGATTCGCCCCGGGCGACCCGGTTGTCGCTTTCGCCCGGCACGCCCTCGCATCACACGTCGTTACACCGGCCGCCAGGGCGATGCCGTTGACCCGCAACATCACGTTCGAAGAGGCCGCGGGTATCCCCTGCGTATTTCTTACCGCCGATTACGCACTGAACCGTATCGGCCGTTTGAAGCGGGGCGATCGTGTCCTCATCCACGCCGCAACCGGGGGTGTCGGCCTTGCCGCCGTACAGATTGCCCGGCAAATGGGGGCGGAGGTATTCGCGACCGCGGGCAGCATGGAAAAGCGCGAGTACCTGCGCCGCCTTGGCGTGGAACATGTTTTTGATTCACGCTCACTCGAGTTTGCTGACGACATCAGATCGGCGACCGACGGTGAAGGCGTGGATCTGGTTTTGAACTCGCTGGGCGGGGACTTTATTCCTGCAAGCATCGACCTGCTGCGATCCTACGGCCGGTTTGTCGAGATTGGCAAGCGCGATATATACGAGGACATGAAAGTCGGACTGTATCCGTTCCGCAACAATCTGACCTACACCGCCCTCGATCTGGGCAAGATGATCGAGGACGGGCATCCGGACGTCGTCCCGTTGTTCGATGACGTCATGGGGCGCTTTGCCAGGGGCGAACTGACGCCGATTCCCACCCACGTGATGCCAATCGATGACATTTCTTCCGGATTCGAGCACATGGCCAGAGCGCGTCACACGGGTAAAATCGTTTTCAGCATCCGCCGCGACCGCGATCCGTGGTGGGGCGCAAAACTGGATTTCCAGGAGGAATTCCACTTCGGCGTCTCCCTCCGGGCGGGATCCGAAGCGTTTCACCGGATGCTCGCCTGCGACTCGCTCCCGCCCTGCCTGCTGGCCGTTGGTGGAGAGTGGACCGATGCCGAGGATGGCCAGGCAAAACCGCGCATTGCGGCGGCGGTGAAGAAAGGCCGCCCCGCGCTGGGCATCGAATACGCCCCGGCCGTGGACGAAACCCAGGAGGTCCTGGTCCGCGTCTGGCAGAAGATGCTGGGGTTGTCGCCGGTAGGCATAGACGACGACTTTTTCGACCTCGGCGGC
>CAYYBI010000195.1:0-4579 GCA_964469835.1 uncultured Rhodospirillaceae bacterium | reverse complement strand
ATACCGACGCGGGTGGGGTGGTCTATTACGCCAATTATCTGAAGTTCGCGGAACGCGGCCGCAGCGAATTGTTGCGCCAATACGGCATCGATAACACCGGGCTGCAACAGCGCCACGGCATAAATTTCGCCGTCAGGGATTGTTCCGTGACCTATCATGCGCCGGCGCGGTTGGATGATTCGCTGGCGGTAATGACCGATGTTTTATCGGTTGGCGCCGCGACGCTCTCCATGCGCCAGCGGGTCGCGCGCGACAATGAGTTGCTGGTCGAACTTTCGATCCGTCTGGCCTGCTTGAACGAAGCCGGCCGGCCGGCGCGATTGCCATCGGAAATTCGCCAGGCGTTTGCAGATTTGATTCAGGCATAAACGGACGGAACATATGGAACAAAGCATTATTGATTCGCTGGCGCTGGCGGGATCGACCGAAACTCCCGATCTCACCATCTGGAGTTTATTCTTCCGGGCGCATTGGGTGGTAAAGCTGGTGATGGCGACATTGCTGGGCGCCTCCGTGGTGACGTGGGCGATCATTCTGGACAAGACGTGGCGACTGCGGCGTCTGCGGTCACGCGCAATCAAGTTCGAAGATGCGTTCTGGTCAGGCGGTTCATTGGACGATCTGTACGAGCGTGTCGGACAGCGGCCGGCCGATCCGATGTCGGCGGTCTTTTCGTCGGCAATGCGCGAATGGCGACGGTCGGCTGCCAAGGGACTTGTGCAGCAGGTGGCCGCGCGGACCGGCCTGCAGGCCCGGATCGATCGGGTCATGCAGGTGACGCTTGGGCGCGAGATGGATCGTTTGGAGCGTTATATGATCTTTCTCGCATCGGTCGGGTCGACGGCGCCGTTCATCGGCCTGTTTGGCACGGTTTGGGGAATTATGAACAGTTTCCAGGCCATCGCCGTGACCAAGCAGACCAATTTGGCGGTCGTCGCGCCGGGTATCGCCGAAGCGCTGTTTGCGACGGCGCTCGGGCTCGTCGCGGCAATTCCGGCCGTCGTCGCCTACAACAAGATTTCCAACGACCTTGGCCGATACGGCGGCCGGCTCGACGCCTTCGCGGTCGAGTTCAGCGCCATCTTGTCGCGCCAACTTGAGGAGGCGGCGTAAGCCATGGTTGGGAATGGTTCCGAGCCGCGGCAGTTTGGTGGACGTCAGAGCAAGTTCCTGCACAAGCCGATGTCGGAAATCAACGTGACGCCATTCGTGGACGTGATGCTCGTGTTGCTGATCGTGTTCATGGTGACCGCGCCATTGCTGTCGGTCGGCGTTCCGGTCGATTTGCCTAAGACCCGTGCCGCGACATTGAACGATACGACCGAACCGCTTGTGGTTTCCATCAACAAGAAGGGCGTTGTGTACCTGCAGCAAAAGCCGGTCACCATGGACCAGTTGGTGCCGCGACTCGTGGCAGTCACGAACGCTAAGCCCGATACCAAGATCTTCGTGCGCGGCGACCGCTTGATCGAATATGGAATGGTCATGGAGGTTATGGGCCGGATCAGCGCCGCCGGATTCAAGAAAGTTTCCTTGCTGGCTGAGTTGCCGAAACCGGGCAAGAAGAAGCCCGGCGCGAAACCCAAGAAGAAATGATGCTTGGCGATGCGCGGTGCGGTCATCCTGTCCCTGTTGCTGCATGTTGCAGTCATTCTGTTTGCCTGGCTGGGGCTGCCGTTCACGTCCGACCGCGAGATTCGGCCGCAACAGGAGATCAATGTTTCGATCATCACCGACATCGAGGCGATGTCGCCGAAACCGTCGAAGGCGCCGCCCGCCAAACCCGAACCCAAGCCCGAGCCGAAACCGGAACCGGCAAAGAAGCCGCCGAAACCGGTGAAGCCGACCGCCTTGCCGAAACCGCCGCCGCCACCGCCGCCGCCGAAAGACGCGGTCGCGATTCCGAAGCCGCCGGAGCCCAAGGACGAGCCGAAGCCAAAGCCGAAAGAAGAGCCCAAGGCCGAACCGAAGCCGGAACCGAAGCCCGAACCCAAACAAGTGGCGAAGGCGGCGCCGCGACCGCGGAAAAAACCGAAACCGCCGCCGGAGGACGAATTCGCGTCGGTGCTCAGGACCGTCGAGAAACTCAAGGACCGGCCGAAGCCGAAAAAACCGGAGAAGTCCTTCGACGAATCTATCGAGGACGTGCTCAAGAAACATGCCGGGAAAACGTCGCCGCCGCAGCAGGCCAACAGGTTTGGGCCGAAGCTCTCGATGAGCGAAATCGACGCGCTGCGGCAGCAAATCGAAAAATGCTGGAACCCGCCCGCCGGTGCGCCGGAGGCGGAAAATCTGGTCGTCGAAGTGAAGCTACAGACCAATCCGGACGGGACGGTCAGCCGCGCGCAGATCGTCGATACCGCCCGGATGTATCGCGACTCTTTTTACCGCTCAGCGGCGGAAAGCGTATTACGGGCCATCAAGAGCCCGGGCTGTACGCCGCTGAAACTACCATTGGGGAAGTATGAGCTTTGGAAGGATACAAGACTAACCTTTGACCCAAGGGAGCTGGTTGGACGTTGAAAAATCTAGTTCGGAAATTCGAAGTTGCGCGGCGCCGGGCGATCGGCCTTGCCGCTTGGTTATGCATAGTGTTCGTCCTTGCGCCTGGCGCGCGGGCGGAACTGCAAGTCGATATCACCCGTGGCCATTTGCAGCCATTGCCGATCGCGGTCACGAATTTTCACAGCACCGACGCCAAGGGCAAACAAGTCGGCGGCGACATGGCGACCGTCATCGCCGCCGACCTGGAGCGGTCGGGCCTTTTCAAGCCGATCGACAAGCGCGCATTCTTGCAGGATGTGAACTCGCTGCAGGTGCAGCCGCGTTTCGCCGATTGGCGGGTGATCAATGCCCAGGCGTTGGTGAACGGCGCGATCAAGGTTCAATCGGACGGCCGGCTCAATGTCGAATTTCGCCTGTGGGACGTCTTTGCCGAAGCGCAGATGACGGGGCTGCAATATAAGACGCAAGGTGAAAACTGGCGGCGCGTGGCGCATATCATCGCCGACGCGATCTACAAGCGCGTTACCGGAGAGGCCGGCTACTTCGACACGCGCGTGGTCTATGTGGCGGAAAGTGGCCCCCCGACGCGGCGGATCAAACGGCTCGCGATCATGGACCAAGACGGCGCCAACCATCGTTTCCTGACCGATGGGCGGTCGCTTGTTTTGACGCCGCGATTTTCGCGCACGGCGCAGGAAATTACATATCTGTCGTATTTCAACAACAAACCGCGGGTCTATCTGTTCAATATCGAAACCGGTCGCCAGGAGGTGCTCGGCGCGTTCCGCGGCATGACGTTCGCGCCGCGGTTCTCGACGTCTGGCAATTCGGTCATCATGTCGCATGCGGAAAACGGCAACTCGGATATCTACACGATGGATTTGCGGACCCGGAAGTCGAAACGGCTCACCTCGCATCCGGCCATCGATACGTCGCCCAGCTCGTCGCCGGATGGAAAACGCATCGTGTTCAACGGGGATCGCGGCGGCAGCCCGCAGCTCTATGTGATGAACGCGGATGGCAGCAATGTCCGCCGCATCAGTTTCGGGCGGGGCCATTATTCGACTCCGGTATGGTCGCCGCGCGGTGATCTCATCGCCTTTACCAAACAAAACGGCGGCCGTTTCTTCATCGGCGTCATGCGTCCGGACGGCAGCGGGGAACGATTGTTGAGCGAGAGTTTCCTCGAAGAGGCGCCGACCTGGGCGCCAAATGGCCGGGTCATAATGTTCTTCCGTCAGTCAAAAACTGATAAAGCCGGCGGCGGCGGCGCCAGTTTTCTTTATACGGTTGACCTGACCGGACACAACCTAAGGAGGGTGGTGACGCCGGGTCATGCGTCCGATCCGGCGTGGTCGCCGTTGATTCCGTAAGTTCTGTGGCAAAATTCAGGCAAGAAGATGGCAAGCATTGCTTTGATGCAACGGCGTTTCTTTTTGTTATCAGGCCTGTTGTATTTCGCAGGTCAACTGTTTAAGTTGTTGATGCCGAATGTAAGTCGGCTTGGGAACATATGGTTAGTCCTCCGAGGGGGTAATAAATGCGTTTGAAGATTTTAAGCCTATTATCGGCTTTGTTATTGATTGGTGCGTGTAGTACCGATCCGGAAGAAACCGCGGCCACAACCGGCACCACTACGCAAACGGCGGCGGCGCCGGCGGGTATACCACCGGGATCGACGCAGGATTTCATCGTTAACGTCGGCGACCGGGTATTCTTTGAGTTCAATAAAGCTAACTTGACGGACAAGTCACAGGCGGTTCTCGACAAGCAGGCCGATTGGCTGCAGAAGTGGTCGGAAGCGCAGATTACTGTGGCCGGTCATTGTGACGAACGTGGCACGCGTGAGTACAACCTCGCGTTGGGCGAACGGCGTTCCAATTCCGTCAAGGATTATTTGGTCAGCAAAGGCGTTGCGGCCAGTCGGATCAAGACCATCAGTTATGGTAAGGAGCGTCCGGCGGTGCTTGGTTCGAACGAATGGGCTTGGTCACAGAACCGCCGGTCCGTTAGTTCGATCACGGCGGGTGCGCAAAGCTAAATCGTCTGAAATCGGTGGGCCGATATTCTATAG
>CAYYBI010000194.1:0-3197 GCA_964469835.1 uncultured Rhodospirillaceae bacterium | reverse complement strand
ACCGGGCCCTATCGGCTCGACTCCTTCTCGATCGGGCAGAAGGCCGTGCTGGTACGGCGGAGAAAACCGTCTTATTGGGGGCCGGGGCCCACCCTGGAACGGATTATCTATATCGATCACGGCGATGATCCGATGGCGGGTATCGCGGCGATCGCGTCGGGGCAAGCCGATCTAAATTACGAGATTTCACCGGATCAGCTCGAACTTGTTCAATCGATGCCGCAGCTGCAATTGTTCGAAGCCGCGACGGCGCAGACTGCGGTGGCGCGTATGCGCGTCGACCGTCCACCTTTTGACAACGTCAAAATGCGACAAGCGGTCCAGGCCTGCATCGATCATCGCCGGCTGCTGGAGCTCGGCTATCGGGGGAAGGGGTCGGCCGGGGAGGATCATCACGTTGCGCCGGTCCATCCCGACTACGCAGCGTTGCCGAAACAGCGGCAGGATTATGCTCTGGCGCGCAAGCTGCTTGCCGACGCGGGCCATCCGAACGGGGTGAGGCTTTCCATCGATTGCCGGTCCGCGCCGAGCTGGGAGCCGACCACGGTGCAGGCGATGTCGGCGATGTGCCGGCCCGCGGGCATTGACTTGAAAATCAACACTATGCCCAGCGAGCAATACGGCGAAATCTGGAACAAGACACCGTTCGGCTTCACCGGCTGGACGCATCGGCCGCTCGGCGTGATGGTGTTGAACCTTGCCTATCGCGGCGGCGCGGCCTGGAACGAATCCGGCTATGCAAATCCGAATTTCGACGGCGCGCTCGACCGTGCCAATGCCACCCTCGATATCGCGGCACGCCGCCGGCACGTGGCTGTGTGCGAGCGCATCCTGCAACGGGACGCGGTGATCGTGCAGCCGCTCTGGCGGTCTATTTTCGCCGTCGGATCGAAACGGCTGCACGGCTATGCGCTGCATCCCACCAACTACCATCAGCTCGGCGGCGTAGGGCTGGGCTGACGCGACGCGATGGCCCTCTTCCTGCTGAAACGTTTGGGCATGCTGGCGTTGACCATGCTGGTGGTCTCCGTGGCGGTGTTTCTGCTGCTCGAGCTGACGCCGGGCACGGTTGCGACCAAGGTCCTGGGGCAATACGCCACCGCGGAACAGCAGCGGATATGGCTGGAAGCGCACGGCTATTTCGATCCGGCGGTCGAACGGTATCTGCGCTGGCTGGTGAAGCTATTGACCGGCGATCTGGGAGACTCGCTGCGGTACAAAACGCCGGTTGGCGAGGTGTTGTGGCCGCGATTGCTGAACACGATCATTCTCGGTACGGCGGTATTGGTGATCATGGTGCCGCTGTCGCTGACGCTCGGCGTGATCGCGGGAATGCGCGAGGGACGGCCGAGCGACCGGATGATCTCGATCGTCAGCATCGTCACCACCTCGGTTCCGGAATTTGCCAGCGCGGCTTTCCTGTCGGCGTTGTTTGTCTTCGCGCTGGGTTGGCTGCCGGGAACCAGCGCGATGAGCAGCGGGTTCAATTGGCGTGAGCTGGTGCTGCCGGTTGCCGTGCTGGTGCTGTACGATTTTGGCTATGTGGCGCGCATGACCCGCGCGTCCATGGCCGATGTCATGACCCAGCCCTATATCCGAACGGCGCTGCTCAAGGGATTGCCGTTCCGTATCGTGGTCGTGCGTCACGCGCTCCGCAACGCGCTAATTGCGCCCTTCACGGTGATTCTGTTGCAGGTGAACTGGCTGTTGTCGGGCGTCATCGTTGTCGAAAGTTTTTTTGCGTACAAAGGCTTCGGTGCGCTGTTGCTGGAGGCGTCGCTGTTCGGCGATATCTTTCTCATCGAAGCGTGCGCCATGGTCGCCGTAGTAGTTGCCGTCGGAACGCAGACACTTGCCGACATCGCCTATGCCTATCTCAGCCCGCGCATCCGGTTCGCGTGAGGCAGGGCATGCGGCGCTTCCTTCACCCCCTCGCCACGCTGCGCCATCGTCCGGTTGCCGTGGTCGGGCTCGCGCTGGTGTTGTTCTGGGTTGCCGCCGCGCTACTGGCGCCGCTGCTGGCGCCGTTTGATCCATTGACCCCGCTGAAGCCCTTCGCCAGGCCCGGCGCGCTTCATGGCGATGCAATGCTGCTGCTGGGCGCCGATACCGTTGGGCGCGATATCCTGAGCCGCCTGTTGTTTGGCGCCCGGGCCGTCCTGATGTATGCGATCGGGGCCACGGTGTTCGCCTATGTCGCGGGCGTGGCGACCGGGCTTGCCGCGGGGTATTACCGGGGCCGGGTGGATGTGGTCCTGTCGTTCGGCGCCAATGTCGTGCTGTCGTTCCCAGTGCTGGTACTCTATATCCTCATCCTGACCACGGTTGGTGCATCGGGGCTCAACATTCTGTTGGCGGTCACTTTCGCCAGCGCGCCGGGCATCATGCGCGTGGTGCGCGGGCTTACCCTCGAACTGCGCGAGCGTGAATTCGTCGCGGCGGCGAAGCTGCGCGGCGACGGCGCGCTGTACATCATGCTGGTGGAAATTCTCCCAAACGTCCGCGGGCCGCTGCTGGTCGATGCCTGTTTGCGCCTTGGCTACGTCATTATCACCATCGGCGTTCTCGGATTTCTCGGTCTCGGTTTGCCGCCGCCGGCGCCCGATTGGGGCAGCATGATCAAGGAAGCGCGCCAGGTTGCCCTCGCATTCCCGCACATGACACTCGCGCCGGCCTTGGCGATATCGTCGCTGGTGCTCGGATTCAACCTGCTTGCGGACGGCCTGCGCGACCTTGGCGGGCGGGGTTAGCGCGATGCCGGATGCGGCGCCATTGCTCGAGGTCAACGATCTATGCGTGCGCTATGGACGCCGCGGCCGTGCCTTCGACGCAGTGCGCGACGTTAGTCTGACCCTGGGCGCGGGCGAACGGGTCGGCGTGGTCGGTGAATCCGTCAGCGGCAAATCCACCCTGGCGCTGGCGCTGCTGCGGGCACTCGGACCGGCGGGCCGCGTGACCGGCGGCGTCATGCGGTTTCGGGGCGCCGATATCTCGGCGACGTCCGGCCGCGCGCTGCGGGTGTTGCGAAGCTCGGGGATCGGACTCGTTCAGCAGGAGCCGATGGCGGCGCTCAACCCGGCGATGACGATCGGCCGGCAGCTTCGCGAGGTGCCGAGAGTGGCCGAAGCGGGCGCCACGGCGGCGGATATCGACCGCCGGATTCAAACCATGTTGGAGGAGGTCCGGCTCGACGATGG
>CAYYBI010000193.1:0-2792 GCA_964469835.1 uncultured Rhodospirillaceae bacterium | reverse complement strand
CGTCTTCCAGCGCACGCCATCCTCCATAGACGTACGCGACCAGAGGGCGACGCAGACGGAGGAGATCGAACACTGGAAGAAGGAACCGAACTGGGCATTGAATCGCCGCAACCGGCTCGCGCAGATTACGTCCGGGCGTGCAGCGCTTCTCGGCGACGATGATTTCCTTTCCGGCAAGGTCACCGAGTTCAAGCCTCGCAAGAACCACAAGACCGAGATCTCGCCGGAGGAGCTTATCCAGAAACAGCTCAATACCAGCTTTCGGGTCATGGAGCAGATTCGCGCCAGGGTCGACGCGGTGGTTGAGGATGCGAAAACGGCGGCGGTGCTCAAGCCTTACTATCCGTATGGCTGCAAGCGGCCGGCCTTCCACGACGAGTATCTGCCGGCTTTCAACCTGCCGCACGTGACGCTCGTCGATACCGCGCCCAAGGGGGTCGAAAAGATCAACGAGCGCGGCGTCGTTCATGACGGCGTGCAATACGATCTCGACGTGCTGATCTACGCGACCGGCTTCCAGTGGATGGGTACTGGGGCCTTCAACATGATCGTCGGCCGCGGCGGCAGGACCCTGCGCGATAAGTGGCAAACGGAAGGCACGCGGACCTACCTCGGGGTCCACAGCCACGGCTTCCCGAACCTCTTCATCATGTCGGGACCACAGGGCGGCGGTGGTCAGTTCAATTTTATCGTCGGGCTTGAATCGCATACCGACTACGTCACCTGGATGCTGGAGACGATGCGCGAGCGGGGCGCCGGTATCGTCGACGTCAAGAAGAAGCCGGAGGACGAATATGCCGCGCACTGCAAACAAGCAGATATGCTGACAAGTCCGCTTCGGGACTGCATCTCCTACTACAACGGCGAGGGCAATGCCGAGCCCGGCAGCCTCGCCTATTATGGCGGCCCGAAGGAATGGCACCGCCGCCGCGCCGAAGCGCAGGCGTCGATGTCAGCCTATGTCTTCGAACCGGCCCGCGACGGCGCCCGCGCCGCCTCCTGAGATGAAACAATAACCAAGGCGCCGGGAATGTTCGTTTCTGGCTATTAGCGGAAGTTCGCACGACTTCGGAATGAGTCTGATTTGCCCCCAAAAGCGAACATTCCAGCGACCGCACGCGACTTCTGCTTTCGACCCATTCCGGACATTAGGCTTAAAAGAAATACGGCCCCGAAGGACCGCAATTTCGCCGCGAATACAAACGAGCTTGTTACGCCCCGACGCGCCGCCTCCGCCAGCCAAATAGACCGAGGCCACCTAGCGCGGACAGTGTATCCCATCAGGCCTAGCTGGACAGAACGGGACTAGAATCTCGATCGCCGATCCTCGACATTCGCATGCACATCGATCAGCACCGTCTGGTCATTGGCGTTCAGGCGCTGGGCTTCCTTCAGCGCTGGCGCCAGCTCCGCCGCTTTCTTGACCGTAATGCCGACTGCGCCCATTCCCTCCGCGATCTTGGCGTAGTCGCCCTGCATGGTGGAGACGCCATAGTGCTCCCGCGCCTCAGCGCCGATCGTGCCCTGGGTCGGGCCGGAGTATGTGGCCATCGCGCTGTTGTTAAGCAGCACCGTGGTGATAGCGGCGCCGGACCGGGCGGCGGTTTCAATATCGGTCCCGGACATGCCGAAGGCGCCGTCCCCCATCAGGTTCAGGCAGAACTTCTGCGGCGCCGCCATCTTGGCGCCGATCATCAACGGAATGCCGAAACCAAGATGGGTGGTCTTGCCCCAGCCAATATAACTGTGGGGCACAGTCGCCCTATAGAACGGCACAATAGTGTCCCGCGGCGCGCCAGCGTCATGGGTGACGATGCTGTTGTCGGGATCAAGGGTGTCGTTCAACGCCTGGATGACGCGGTAGTAGCTGATCGGCTCTTCATCCGCAGTCAGCGCTACCGTCCACTCCGCCATCCACTTCGCCTTAGCGGCGGAGACTGCGCTTTCGACCTGGCTCCGGTCGCCGACGCCGCGACCGTCAGTCTTGGCCTTGATGCATGCGATCAGCGCTTCGATGGTCAGGCGCGTGTCGCCGACCAAACCGATATCGACCGCCTCGTCCTTGTTGAGATCGTCGGCGTTGTTGGTGTTGTGGATGATCGTCTTACCAGGTTTGATTTTCTGGCCATAGGACGTGCGGGTCAGGCTGCTGCCGAGCGCCAACAGGACGTCGCTCTCGGACAACCATTTATGCGCTTGGTAGGTGGTGGTGCCGCTGCCGGCGCCAAGCGCCAGGGGATGGCGTTCGTTGAAGGCGGACTTGCCGGGCATCGTGCAGAAGACCGGAGCCGCAGTCAGTTCCGCCAACTCCTGTAAAGCGTCCGTTGCGCGCGCGAACAGGACGCCGGCGCCGGCCCAGATCATCGGTCGCTCAGCGGCCATGATCGCCTCGACGGCCGCATCGATCTCCGCTGCTTCCGGAACTTGGCGGGTCAATTTCGGCGATGTGTAGGTTTGCATCTCCGCCGGCACATCCTGTCTGCAGGCGTCGGCGGTAAGTTCGACCACAACCGGACCAGGCGTTCCGTTGCGCAAGCCATGGAAGGCGCGGCGCATCACATCGCCGACTTGATTGGGCGTATAGATCGTTTCGACTTGCTTGACCCAGCCCTGATAATTACGGGCGGCGCTGAAGTTCGGCTTGACCGATATTCGGTCGAGGTTGTTGCCGCCCAAGAAGACCAGTACCGGGATATTGTCGGCATAGGCCTGGGCGATGCCGCCCATGGCGTTCTCCGCGCCGGCCTGCGCCTGCACGGCGACGACGCCGAACCGTTGGCGGTCGCTGATCC
>CAYYBI010000192.1:0-14589 GCA_964469835.1 uncultured Rhodospirillaceae bacterium | reverse complement strand
AGGCGATCACCCCGCCGATTTTCTCCGGCTCGATGAAACGTCCGCTCGGCTGCCGGCCGGCGACGAATTCGCGCTCCGCTTCGTCGAGACCGATGCCCCTGGCATCGGCGAGCTCGCGGATCCGCTTCTCCGCCGCCGGCGTGCGCACCGCGCCGGGGCACACAGCGTTCACCGTGATATCCGGTTCCTGCTGCGTCTCAAGGGCGATGCCGCGGGTCAGACCCATCAGCGCGGTCTTGGTGACGATGTAATCGATGCGGCCCGGCATCGCGATGATGCCGAGCGTGGACGCGAGGTTGACGATGCGGCCGAAGCCGCGCTGCCGCATGCCGCCGAGGGTCAGCCGGATCAGGTGGAACGCAGCGGTCAGATTAACGTCGAGCGCGTGATGCCAATCCTCGGTCTTGAAATCCTCGATATTCGCGAAGTGCCGGACCACCGCATTGTTGACCAGGATATCGACCGGCCCAAGGGTGCTTCCGGTATCGGCGACCAGCGCCTCGATTTCTCCGAGTTGCCGCAAATCCGCGCCGTGGTATGACGCCTTGACGCCGAAATCGGCTTCGAGCGCCGCGCGTTTCCTCTCGATCTCTTCGGCATCGGCGAAACCGTTGAGCATGATGTTACACCCCTGTTTCGCCAGCGCCTGCGCGGCGCCATAGCCGATCCCGCCGATCGAGCCGGTGATGAGCGCGGTCTTTCCCTTGAGCATGTCGGTTCTTTCCCCGTTCTAGGCGGCGCCGACCGACGGCACCCGCCAGATCAGGCGCGCCGCCAGATCGTGCCGTCCGGCGTGTCTTCCAGGATTATGCCATTTTCGGCCAGTTCGTCACGAATCCGGTCCGCCTCGGCGAAGTCCCGCGCCTTCCGCGCTTCGGTGCGGCTCACGATCAGGGCATCGATCGCAGCGTCGTCCAGTGCGCCGCCTTCGCCGGAAATCCCCTGGAACCAGCTTTCAGGATCCTGTTGCAACAACCCGAGCAAGGCTCCACCGGCCAGCAACTCACCCTTGCGTAGCGCTTTTTCCTCATCGTCCTTCGCCCGGTTGAGCGCGCTGAGTGAGGCATGCAGCGCCGCCAGGGCCGCCGGCGTGTTCAGATCGTCCGACAACAGCGCGACGACTGCGTCGGCCGGGCTATCCACGGGGTCGATATCGGCAACGTTTCGCAGCGCGCCGTAGAAACGGTCGAGCGTCGCCTTTGCCTGACGCAAATTGTCCTTCACGAAATCCTGCTGCTGCCGGTAGTGGGTCTGCAGCAGCGTCAGCCGGATCGCCTCTCCCGGAAATTCCTGCAGCAGCTCATTGATGGTGTAGAAGTTGCCAAGCGATTTCGACATCTTCTCGCCTTCGGCCATCAGGTAGCCGTTGTGCATCCAGTATTTCGCAAAGTGCGTATCCGGATTGGCGCAGCGGCTTTGCGCGATCTCGTTTTCATGATGCGGAAAGATCAGGTCGCGGCCGCCGCCATGGATATCGAATTCCTTGCCGAGATACTTCATGCTCATCGCCGAGCATTCGATATGCCAACCCGGCCGGCCGCGGCCCCAGGGGCTGTCCCAGCCCGGCAGATCGGGCGAACTGGGTTTCCACAAGACGAAGTCCGCCGGATCCTTCTTGTAGGGCGCGACCTCGACCCGGGCGCCGGCGATTAATTCGTCGCGGCTGTGGCCCGACAGCTTGCCGTAGTCGGGCATCGCCGGCACATGGAACAGCACATGGCCGTCGGCGACATAGGCGTAGTTTCCATCGATCAGGGTCGAGATGATGTCGATCATTTCCGCAATATGGTCGGTCGCGCGGGGCTCGATATCCGGCTCCAAATTGCCGAGCGCCGCCATGTCCGCATGAAATTGATCGGTGGTGCGCCTGGTCAGGACTCGGATATCCTCGCCCGTCTCTTTCGCCCTGGCGTTGATCTTGTCGTCCACATCCGTGATGTTGCGGACATAGGTTATTTTCGGGAACAGATGTCGCAACAATCTGAACAACACATCGAATACGACGACCGCCCGGCCGTTGCCGATATGCACAAAGTCGTAGACCGTCGGACCGCACACATAGACCCGCACATGGGTGGGATCGATCGGCTCGAACGGCTCCTTGCGGCGGCTGGCGGTGTTGTGGATCTGCAGGCTCATTGGCTCTTCCACACGGGGCGCATCACAGGATTTTCCGGAATGCGTTGGTGATCGGATAGCGACGGTCGCGGCCGAAGGCGCGGCTCGAAATCTTGACGCCCGGCGGCGCTTGCCGGCGCTTGTATTCGGCCAAGTCCAGCATGCGCCAAACCCGCTGAATGGTTTCCGCCGCGTGCCCGCGCGCGGTGATTTCGCTGATCGCCATCTCACCTTCGATCAGGCACCGCAGGATGTCATCCAATTCGTCGTAGGGCGGCAAAGTATCCTGATCCGTTTGGTCGGGCTTCAATTCGGCGGAGGGCGGTTTTGTGATGATCCGCTCGGGGATTACCCGGCCTTCCGGTCCGAGAAACCCGTCCGGGTGGTGCTCGTTGCGCCAGGTCGACAGCCGGAACACATCGGTCTTGTAGACATCCTTGAGTACCGAATAGCCACCGCTCATGTCGCCGTATAGCGTGGCGTAGCCGACCGCCATTTCGGACTTGTTGCCGGTGGTCAGAAGCATCGAACCGAATTTATTGGAGATGCTCATCAACAGCAGACCGCGGCTACGCGCCTGGATATTTTCCTCCGTCGTGTCCGCCGGGCGGTCGCCGAAGACCGGCTTGAGCATGGTTTCGAATGCCTGCATCGCGGGCTCGATGCCGACCACATCGTAGCGGATGCCCATCAGGTCGGCCGCCTCTTCCGCATCCTCGACGCTTTCGCTACTGGTGTAGGGCGACGGCATCATCACGCAATGGACGTTGTCCGCGCCCAACGCATCGACTGCCACCGCGGCGCTCAACGCTGAATCGATACCACCGGAGAGTCCAAGGATTACGCCCGGGAAACCATTCTTGCGAACGTAGTCACGCAAGCCCAACACCATGGCATTGTAGATGCCGCCGAGCCCGGCCGGCGGCGGCGCGATTTCACCGGGTGCGCACTGCCACCCGCCATCCGGATTGCGCGTCCAGACGGTGGTCAGGCATGCTGCCCGCCACGCCGGCGCCTGGGCGGCGAGGCTGCAGTCGGCATTGAGCACGAAGGAAGCCCCGTCGAAGACCAGTTCGTCCTGTCCCCCCACCTGATTGACATAGGCAAGCGGCAACCCGGTCTCGGTTATGCGCGCAACCGCATGCATCTGGCGATCGTTCGGCTTGTCGGTCTCGAAGGGGGAACCGTTCGGCACGAGAAGGATCTCGGCCCCGGATTCCGCCAAACATTCGGCCACATCACCGGTCCAGATATCCTCACAAATCGGCACGCCGAGGCGGACATCGCGGAAATTGACCGGTCCCGGCAGTGGCCCAGACGCGAAAACCCGTTTTTCGTCGAACACGCCATAATTCGGTAGATCGTGTTTATACCGCGTCGCCGATATCGCGCCCTGGTCGAGCAGCACCACCGCGTTATACAACTTTCCCCCATCGCGCCACGGCGTGGGCACCAGCAACGCTGGCCCGCCATCGGCGGTTTCACCCGCCAGGGCTTTCAGCGCGCGCTCCACCTTCTCCTGGAAAAAAGGCTTCAAAACAAGGTCTTCCGGCGGATACCCGCATGCAGCCAGCTCCGGGAAGACCACCAGGTCGGCACCCTTGGATTGCTCTCTAGTCCGCCGAATTAGCGCAATATTTCCATCGATATCGCCCACGACAGGATTTATCTGTGCGAGCGTTATAGTTAACCGGTCAGTCATAATTTTGATCTAACTTTGAGGCTCGTGCTGTTCACGTATCGTCTGCCGGGCGGACTATGAAGCCCATCTCGGAAAAATCAAGCCTGAGCAACAGATACGCCGCCCCGTCCCGAGAAAGCCGAGTAATGGCCGAAGAAAGCACAAACAGAGCCGCAGAAACAGACGATTTTGACGGCGCCGCGCCGGCGGGCACCGAACATTCGGTCGGAGCCGTTATGCCGGCGCGTGGCACGACGCGGCGGCCGCAAGGCGCATCGATTATCCGGGATGCCGCCAACCGCAGCATAGACATGCTTTTCGAGCATCTTCAGGAATGCGCGAAATCGAGGCCGAACGGAACGTTGAGTTTTGCGGAAATTCGGGAAGAGGTCGCCAATTTCAAATCCTATCCCAGCGCGAAGGTAAACGCCTTCTATCGCAAGACCTGGAACGATTGTCTGCAGGCATTCCAGTCGACGCAATGGGCGGAGGACAACACCCAGGCTTTCGAACGGCTGATCCTGACTAATTTCAGCCATCTTCTACCGCCGGTCGGCGACTCACCCGTCCGAGGGAAAAATCTTTCCCGCCGGATTATCGATCCGTTCATCGGCGTGCTTCGCCAATTGCTGGGGCCCGATCAATTCGACCGGTATCAAGCCGCCGCCGATCGAATGGTGTCACGTCTGCAAAGCGAGCACGGGTCGAGCTTCAATTGGGAAATGGTGACCAGGGAACCGACGGCGCAAACGGTCGTCAACGACGTGCTGGTCCATATCAGCCAGCACTTCATGAAAATGGGCAAGCGTCGCCGTTGGATGATCGACATGATGGCGTCGGGAATGCCACCAGCGGAAACCCGCGAGGAACAGGAATGGCAATTCGGCGATCGTGAATTCCATATGCTGGTCGATGCGCTGTACTTCGGCATTCGCGGCGCGCTGGATAGTGAAACGGACCGGCAAGTCATGGTCCGACGGTACGACGAGAAAAACGTCGCACGGCTGTACACGATGCTGCAGCTCCTCGACCGCGATTACATGGAGGTGATGCGCCGGGAAGGACAGCAATGATTGCCCATGCTTCCACAGCATCCGTGTGAATGATGGCGAACGGTACGGTAGAAACGATCCTCGGATTGCCGGTCGGCGGTTTCCTGCGAACCTCGGCGGGATTTTTCCAACGCCTGCCTGACGGCAGAATTGCCTTCCTACCCTCGATATTCCGCATGCCATGGCATGCCAAGACGCCGCGTATCGTGGACCGGCCGGAGATCGCGCGCCTGCTCCGCATGGAATCGATAGAGATGACAATCGCGATTCTGATGCTGCTGCTGGCCGTGCACTATTACTTCCTGGATATTCTCGACTTTTATCTCGCGGCCTTGAATTTACCGATGGCCATCATCGCCCACACCGTCAGCACGGTTCTGTCGGTAATCCTAATTCTCTATATCAACAACGCCCCGTTTTCGTGGCTGCGCGCCCGCATGGCATCGGCCATGCCGATAGCCGAAGGCGCCTTTGCCGGCAACGAATTCGATGACTGGCACGGACCGCAGAAACTTTGGCGCCTTTCACTCGTGACCAACGAAAATGCGGCATCGCTGCGCAAGGGCGTCGTGTTGTTGTACCTGCTGCTGTTGCTATGTTCGCTGCCGTTGCTGCTGGCGATTATTCTGTCATTCGTCTTCGGCAATACGAAGGGAATGGACAATTCGGCCTTTATCGCCGGGTTCGCGTTCTACGCCACGCTGTCCTTTTGGGCGTTTTTCGAAAGCGCGCTGGTCCTGCACAAGCGCTGGCAGGGCGGCCGGACCCGCCGCATGCACCGCATGCATCAAGCGTGACCGGCCGGACGAGGCCGGCAGAGCGACGACGTCCGGCGTCGGGCCTGCGAGCCATCGCCTAGGACGCGGCGGCGGCCAATCGGTTGCCGGAACCGCTACGCAACTCCTTCAGCGATTCGGCGATTAGGAACGCCAGCTCAAGCGCCTGGTCCGCATTCAGGCGCGGATCGCAATGGGTGTGATACCGCATGGACAGTCCGTCATCGTCGATCGCCTGCGCACCGCCGAGACATTCGGTGACATCCTGGCCAGTCATTTCGACATGGATGCCGCCGGCGTAACTGCCCTCTGCCTTGTGCACATCGAAGACCCGCCGGACCTCAGTCAGGATTCGGTCGAACGGCCGCGTCTTGTAGCCGGTCCCCGACTTGATGGTATTGCCATGCATCGGGTCGGACGACCAAACGACGCTGTGCCCTTCCCGTTGGACCGCACGAATGAGCGTCGGTAGATATTTTTCGACGTTTTCGTGTCCCATACGCGAGATCAGCGTGATCCGGCCTGGCTCATTGGCGGGATTGAGCGTCTCGATCAAGCGCATGAGATCGTCCGTTTCCAGCGTCGGACCGCATTTGATTCCGATCGGGTTTTTTACGCCCCGCAAGAACTCCACATGCGCGCTGTCGGGCTGACGGGTCCGGTCGCCGATCCAGACCATATGGGCCGAACAATCGTACCAATCACCGGTCAGACTGTCCTGCCGGGTCAGCGCTTCCTCGTACCACAGCAGCAACCCCTCATGGCTGGTGTAGAATTCGGTTTCCCGGAGCTGCGAAACCACATCGCCGGTAATGCCGCAGGCCCCCATGAAATCCATCGCTTCGCTAATGCGTTGCGCCAGTTCTTCGTACCGTTCGCCCTGCGAACTCCCGGCGACGAAGTCCAAATTCCACTGATGCACCTTGTGCAGATCGGCGAAACCGCCCTGCGCAAACGCACGCAGCAGGTTCAACGTGGATGAGGCTTGATGATAGGCCTTCAGCATCCGTTCCGGATCGGGCACGCGCCCGGCCGGATCGAAATCGATGCCGTTGATGATGTCGCCCCGGTAGCTTGGCAATTCGATACCGTCCAGAACCTCCATCGGCTCGGACCGCGGCTTGGCGAATTGGCCGGCCATGCGCCCGACCTTCACGACCGGACAGGCTGCGCCATAGGTAAGCACGACCGCCATCTGCAATAAGACACGGAACGTATCACGAATATTGTTCGCGCTGAATTCGGCAAAACTCTCGGCGCAATCGCCGCCTTGCAGCAGGAAGGCTCGACCCTCGGCGACTTCGGCAAGCTGCGCTTTGAGGCGTCGCGCCTCGCCGGCGAACACCAATGGCGGCTGCCGACGCAGCTCCACTTCTACCGACTCCAACGCGGCCTGGTCCGGGTAATCCGGCACTTGGCCAATAGGAAACTCGCGCCAGCTTTCCGGCGTCCAATTCCGGGTCATAAAAACCGTCCCATTTTTACAATTCTCCCTGTAAGACCGAGGCTTTTACGCCGATTATGGGGTGTTTTCCACCTAAAAGGCGACGAGAGAAGACATAATCCGCTAAAGTCAAATGTCCAGATCGAACGAAGGTAACAGTCCATGACCGACCACGACGCACCATGGCAACGTCTACAGCGGCTTTTCGACGCGTGCGACCGCGCCGTGATCTTCACCGGTGCGGGCATCAGCACGGAATCGGGAATTCCCGATTTCCGCAGTCCCGGCGGCGTTTGGGAGAAATACAAGCCGGTGATGTTCCAGGATTTTCTGGCTTCCGACAGCGCGAAGCGGGAAGCCTGGCGACAACGGTTTGCGCGGCAGGATGACCTGATCGACGCTGAACCCAACAGAGGGCATCGCGCTGTGGAAAAACTGGTCCGCACCGGCAAAGTCGCCGCCGTAATTACCCAGAATATCGACGGGCTGCACCAGAAATCCGGGATCCCGGAGGACAAAATTATCGAATTGCACGGCAATTCGACCTACGCGGCCTGCCTCGATTGCCGCCAACGCCATGAAATTCCGCCGATACGGGAAGCCTTCATGAAAGACGAAACATTGCCTTGGTGCGAACTCTGCGGCGGAGCGGTCAAAACCGCTACGATCTCTTTCGGCCAATCGATGCCCGAAGATGAAATGCAGGCGGCGCAGGTGGAAACCCTGCAATGTGATCTGTTTATTGCGGTGGGGTCGTCGCTGGTGGTCTATCCCGCCGCGGGTTTTCCGCTCATCGCAAAGGAAAACGGCGCCCGGTTGGTCATTGTCAATCGCGACCCGACAGAACTCGACCACCACGCCGACCTGGTGTTGAACGCGGAAATCGGTCCAACCCTCGGCGATGCGGTCGGCGTCAACTAAACATCAATGCGCCGCCACCTGCCCCGGCGGAGAAGACGAAAAAATATTATAGTGTCAGCGCATTAAGCCAAACGTCATGGATATTGCACATGCTCGTTACATAGACGATGCCACGGAGTTTGCTGATATCGTGGCTTGATACCGGCGCGCCCTTGGTGGGATCGAACTGCACTTCGGAGACATACTGGAAATTGGCGTCCAGGACCGTATGCTTCACAATGTAATGATTGAATTCGTCTTGCGGATGCCGCGTCGTGACTTGAATCTTGCCCCCGGTGCGCTCGATCATCGGCAAATGACTGGAAACTTTCTTTGCCCAGCGTCCAGGCCGTTCCTTGGTATAATAGATTCCCCCTGCCATTGGCAGTCCGCCGGCTTTGAAACCGCCTGCCGCCATGACGGTGCCCGGAATAAACAACGATCCCGCAGCGCCCGCGAGACCGAACCGAAGTACATTGCGCCGTTCCAAGATAATTCTCCCTAGTTTCAAATCATTATGGGACGGTTCTTCGTCCCGTGATTGCCCGAAGCCGCAATAATATCGGGGCACTCGGCGATCAATTCTAACACTATCCCTGCCCTATCCTAAAATTCGAACGAATGCACGTCGCCCACTCAATTGACCTAAAACGTTTGCGCCAGGCGAACTGAATCGGCACCAATGACGGGCCGCGCACTTGCCATCTGGGTTTCGTCCTTTTCTTCGACATCGCGTGAACCCCTGCTCTTTGCACAGCGATATCAGCCGGAAAACAAGTCGGTACAATGGATCCACTCGTCTTCTTTAGTGTTCTTGCAGCCGCCGCCATGCATGCGGGATGGAACTCCGTCGTCAAGACAAGGGTCGACGGGTTCGTATCGATAACGGTGATTACGGCAACAACCGCCATTATTTCGTTGATGATCCTGCCCTTCGTGGATTTGCCAAGCGGCACTGTCTGGCTGTGGCTGTTAATTTCGATGGTTTGTCATACCGGGTATCGACTCTTCCTGGTTGGCGCTTACCGGCTGGGAGACCTCGGTCAGGTCTATCCGCTAGCCCGCGGCGCGGCGCCGCTTATGGTCACGGTAGTGAGCCTTTTATTCCTGCACGAAGGTCTCACCCTAAGCAGTACCACCGGCATTTTCGTGCTTGTCGGCGGCATCTGGATCATGTCGCTCAAGGGTGGCCAACGAGTTCAGCGGTTGGATCGCGCCACGGTCAAATTTGCAATTGGCACGTCCTGCTTCATTGCTGCCTACACGCTGATCGATGGGCTCGGCGCGCGAAAAGCGCCATCGGCAACCAGCTATGCGCTCTGTCTTTTCATTGTCGATGGATTGGTCTTCGTCGCCATTTTTCTTGCCCGGCGCGGCGTGCCGGGCATCCTCGCCATACGGCACGCCTGGAAGGGCGGATTGGCCGGTGGCGTCATGTCAATGGGCGCCTATTGGATCGCGATCTGGGCGATGACGCAGGCTCCGATCGCCGCCGTCGCCGCGCTGCGCGAGACCAGCATCCTTTTCGCCCTGGCGATTTCGACGGTGGCGCTGAAAGAGCGTCTGACGAAATGGCGACTGGCCGCCGCCGTGCTGATCGTTTGTGGCGTGGTTGTTCTCCGCCTCTAAGTCACCGACCGGCTAGTCGGCGGCCGCATCGAGGTCGTCCGGAATGGGCTCGCGCATGGTGACGAATTCTTCCGCCGCCGTCGGATGGATGCCGATTGTGGCGTCGAATTGCGCCTTGGTCGCTCCGCATTTCAGCGCAATGGCGATGCCCTGAACAATTTCGCCGGCTTCGGGACCGACCATATGGCAACCGAGCACCCGGTCACTTTCGCGATCCACAATCAGCTTCATAAAAGTGCGTTCGTCGCTATCCGTGAGCGTATGCTTCAAGGCTTTGAAATCCGAAGAAAAAATTAGAACGCGTCCATACCGTTCCCGCGCCGCCGCCTCGGTCAGCCCGACCGTCCCGATATTGGGTTGGCTGAATACCGCAGTCGCGACGTTTTCGTAATCGACCGTCTGAGTCTTGCCGTTGAACAGCGTATTGGCCACCGCCATGCCTTCTTCGAGCGCCACCGGCGTCAATTGCATCCTGTCGATGACATCGCCGATTGCGAAAATCGACGGAACCGAGGTACGAAAATGGTCGTCCACCTTGACGGCCCCGTTGGGACGCATTTCGACACCGGCTTCTTCCAACCCGATATTCTGGCTCAGCGGCGCCCGGCCGGTGCAATACATCACCACGTCGGCGGATACCGCTTCGCCATTCTCCAGGACCGCCGTGAAACCCTGCTCCGCGGGCTTGATGCTCGCGACATTCTGATTGAAGCGAAGATCGATCCCCTTTTTCCGCATCTCGTCGGCAAGAAAATGCCGCACATCGTCGTCAAAACCGCGCAGAAAATGCGGACCGCGATAGAGTTGCGTAACCTCGACGCCGAGCCCATCGAAGATGCCGGCGAATTCGACGGCGATATAGCCACCGCCAACGATCAGAATCCTTTCCGGCAGCTTCTCCAGGTAGAACGCCTCGTTCGAGGTAATGGCGAATTCCTTACCCGGAATATCCGGCACCACGGGCCAGCCCCCCGTCGCCACCAGGATATGGCCGGCGGTCACCGTTTTGCCGCCGACCTCGACAGTATGCGGGTCGACGATGCGGGCGCGGCTCTCGAATATCTCGACGCCGGCCGCTTTGAGCATGCGATCGTAGATGCCGTTCAGCCGGTTGATTTCGCGATTCTTGTTTTCTATCAGGGTCGACCAGTCGAAGCGGCGCTCGCCGACGGTCCAGCCATACCCGGCCGCGTCTTCGAAATCCTCGGAAAAATGGGATGCATAGGCGAACAGTTTTTTCGGAATGCAGCCGACATTGACGCAGGTACCGCCGAGATAGCGTTCCTCCGCGACGGCGACGCGCGCGCCAAACCCGGCGGCGAAGCGGCTCGCACGCACGCCGCCGGAACCGGCGCCGATGGTAAAGAGGTCGTAGTCGTATTCAGGCATGACGAATCGTCTCCTGCCGGGGTCCTGTCAAGAACGCGCCAAGCTGTTGTTCAATAGAATTATTTGTTAATTCCGCCCATGCAGACGTATTTGATTTCGAGATAGTCCTCGATCCCGTATTTCGACCCCTCGCGGCCGACACCGGACTCCTTGAAGCCGCCGAAGGGCGCGACCTCGGTCGACATGACGCCGACGTTGACGCCGACCAAGCCGGACTCTATAGCCTCCGCGACCCGCCAGATGCGTCCGATATCACGGCTGTAGAAATAGGATGCGAGACCGAACTCGGTGTCGTTGGCCATCGAAATGGCCTGTTCCTCGGTCTCGAAGCGGAATAGCGGCGCGACCGGGCCGAACGTCTCCTCGCTGGTGACCGCCATTTCCGTGGTCACGTCGGCCAGCACGGTCGGCTCGAAAAAAGTACCGCCAAGCGAGTGCCGGCTGCCGCCGACGACCACGCGCGCGCCCTTGCCGACCGCATCGGCGATGTGTTCCTCCACCTTCGCGACCGCGCTGCCATCGATCAACGGGCCCTGGTTGACGCCGGTCTCAAGGCCGTTGCCGACGCGCATTTCGGCGACCGCACGAGAAAGCTTCTCGGCGAACGCATCGTAGACGCCGGACTGCACCAGAATGCGATTGGCGCAGACGCAGGTCTGGCCCGAGTTGCGGAACTTGGACGCCATCGCGCCCTCCACCGCCGCGTCGATGTCGGCGTCGTCAAATACGATGAACGGCGCGTTGCCGCCAAGCTCCATGCTGACTTTCTTTACCGTGCCCGCGGCTTGCGTCATCAAGAGCTTTCCGACCTCGGTCGAGCCGGTGAAGGTAATCTTACGGACGATCGGATTGCCGGTCAGTTCGCCGCCAATCTCGGCCGAGTTGCCGGTCAGCACGCTGAACACCCCGGCCGGCACGCCGGCGCGCTCCGCCAGCTCGGCCATGGCGAGCGCGGAATACGGCGTCTGCGACGCCGGTTTGACCACCATGGTGCAGCCCGCCGCCAGCGCCGGCCCTGCCTTACGCGTGATCATCGCCGCCGGGAAATTCCACGGCGTGATGGCGCCGCACACCCCGACCGGCTCCTTCAGCACGACGATGCGCCAATCTTCCACCGGCTGCGGAATGGTGTCGCCGTAAACGCGCTTGCCCTCCTCGGCAAACCATTCGAGGAACGAGGCGGCGTACATGATTTCGCCTTGGGATTCGGCCAGCGGCTTACCCTGCTCGGAGGTCATGAGGACGGCGAGGTCCTCCTTGTGGGCAAGCATCAGATTGTACCATTCGCGCAAGATCGCGCCGCGTTCCTTGGCGGTACGCTTGCGCCATGCAGGATACGCCGCATTCGCCGCCTCGATCGCGCGGCGTGTTTCGCTGGCCCCCATCCGCGGAACCGTCCCGAGGGTTTCCTCGGTCGCCGGATTGTTGACCGCCACCGTGTCGCCGCCATCGGCGTCCACCCAGGCGCCGTTGATGTAACATTGCTGACGGAACAGGCTGGGATCTTGGAGTTTCATGACATCGCTCCCCGCGGCTATCGAATTGGCGTTTGGATTTCTGCGCAATCCACAGGGGATAGAGTATAGGTCGCCATGAGGCAGCGAACCACCGCCGACACGATCGCTTCGTTCAATTTATCTGGATTGTCTGGAAAATTGGACTGCCGCACGGCGTCCGCGGAGTTCGACACATCATCCGGGCGGCGTCATAACAAACGCGTTCGCCGATAACGGCCGTTTTTTTTTGCGCGCCTTCACACGGCCATTCGAGGCAGGTCGCCCGCGAATGGCCGTGTAGGAAAGCATGCAGGGTGATCCAAACCTGTGGGAATCACCCCGGAATAAGGGCCGGAAAGCCCTATCGCATCATTCCGCCGTTCGTTTCAGCGGTGTTCGGCACCTCGGCCGGCGACCGTTCCATCGGTGCATCGGCCTGCATCTCTTGAGTGGCCGACGGCATAACCGGCGGTGTCATCGCCGTCTGGTCCTCGACGTTGAAGGTCTTCTGCGCCAGAACCGTTCCGGCATCATCGACCAAATCAACCCGCCAAGTGCCGGGGCCAACGGCGCTGTTGGACCAGGTACGCCAGCCCGACGAAGTGCCGATATTCACAGTCTTGCGGGCTCGTTCATCACCCGCATAGTGCCAAATGAAGCTTAGATTCGCGGTTTCGCCGGTATTCTTGATACGCGCGAAAATATAAGCCTTACCCTCTCCATTCATTGCGGCGATCGTGTCCTTGGCGTCAGCCGGTTCGCGATCGACAACGCCGGTCGTGAGCACCAGCTCACTAACGGCCATTTCCGCGGATGCCGGCGTCGCCGTCATGCCGAATACGGCAATGGCCATACCGGCCAGCGCAGCCGCCATGGAGCCTTTTCGAATGGCGCGATTCATTACTCTGTCTCCTCAAAATTCCGAAACTGGATCATCTGTCCCACAATACTTTGAAGAGCGAGAGTAGTGCGTCATTTGCTAATAAAATCCAAACAAACAAAAGGATGTTATTAAAATATATATAATATTTAAGAACTCTGTATTTGTTTTCACAAGAAAATTTATCGTTGTTCTTGGGCAACGGTAATTAAATATGCCAATCGGACCAGCCCGCCGGTTTCCGACCACCGACAGGTCATGATTGCAAAACCGCAGACCGGGAAGCTACCGGGAAGCTATCGTGTCAGTCCTGCGGGGATACCGCGGCCGCCTCACGGCCGGCCGTCCGCCCACCGACAAAGCATTCGGACAAATTGCCGCCGCCGAGATACAGGTGGCCGAACACACTGCCAAGTTCCCCCGCGGCGAACAGCCGCGGGATCGGCGCGCCATAAACATCGATGATGCGCTGCCGTGCGTCGTGCACCGGTCCCCCTTGCGTATTGGAAACCAGCGGCCAGGCTTGGGCGTAGTAGTACGGCGGCGATTCGATCGGCATCATGCTGGACGCGGGGCGCGCGTAGTCGCCGTCCGCACCGGCGGCACAGAAACCGTTGTAGCGTTCGATCGTGCCGGCTAACAGTGCCGGGCCGATTTCCATAGCCTGGGCCAGCGCGGCGATACTGTCGGCACGATGCAGAATGCCGAGATCAACTTCCACCTGGTTATCGCCACTCCAGACAAAATCCAAGCCCGCCTCGTTGTACAGCGGTTGACCCACCGGAAAGGTTCCACGTCCTGCTTCGTCAAAAACGAACCAGCCGGGAATCGCCGGAAAATCCTGTGTTTCTGGGCGGAAGCGCTCCATCGGCCGGTGCCCCGTATCCTGCATATAGGGTTCGTATTCATTCATGAAGCGGTTGCCGTCCCGGTCCAGCATGATCCACGGCATCCGAACCGCGCGGTCGCGGGCAAATCCGGCATCCCAGGCGATGGTGTCTTCGCCCTCCCCCACAGGGAACCAATCGGGCAGCCGCTTCGTGCGGATGCCGAATGGATAGTCCGGATCGCTGTGCTGGAACCCGTAGGTACCGTGATAGTGCCACATATGCCACAAATCCGCGCCGAGATCCTGCGCCATGCGAATGCCGTCACCCGTATTGCCCCGGAAAGCGGTGGCGAGAACGGGCTTACCCTGCCAGTAGTGCTGCTGCATGTCCGGGT
>CAYYBI010000191.1:0-8635 GCA_964469835.1 uncultured Rhodospirillaceae bacterium | reverse complement strand
TCACCGCCGAGACTCCTCACGACATTCGGGGCGAGCCGGAATCTTGCTCAAGCTGCTCGAAATACTTCCGAAGCGTCGATCGGCGCGCGTGGATGATGCTTCCTAGCAAGAACGTCGGAAGCTGACGAGATGCGTGCAGATGATAAATTTGCCGCTCGCTAAAGCCCGTTTCTCCGGCTATTTCGGCCGCACCGCGCAACAGGTCGTCCTTGATTTGAGTTTGTTCTGTCATGGTCCCATTCGCATCCATTCGTAAAACTTGCGAATAAGATGAATTTAACGATAGAGTGCCGCCTCTTCTACTGGATAAAATTAGATAAATGCAGGAATGATAAATTATCCATGAAAGCCGCAGAATTATTGGACTTCGTGTGGTACAAAGATCGCCGAGGCTACTCTCTTGACTATCTTGAAGCAGACGAATTGCGTAATTATCTGGCCGATTTGAATCAGCATATGTATCCCGCAGAAGAAATTGCGCCAGATATCGACAGTGCATGGATCATCCGCCGAAAGGGAGGCCCAACGGAAGAAATAAAGCCGCTCAAGTACAGCACGCTGTATCTACGCCTGACAAACGCCAATACCCCTGAAAAACTTCGCGAATTTATCGAGAACTTCGGCCTACTAGCATCTCCTCACTGGTATGATTTCGTTTACGTATCGAAACTCGAGTTCGGCCGGGACCATATGCAAGAAATCATTCACGCCGACGCCAGCGAACGCCGGTATTTGCTCGAAGGTATCCACGACGCCCATATCTCGATTCCAGGCGGCTCGATTTTGTCTAGCGCAGGCCAAATCGAGACTTCTCTCGAATTTGACCATGCCGACCGACTGCGCGTCCGGCTGCGCCCCAGGGACTTATTCTCAGCAATATTCCTACAGTTCGCGTTTGACGTGGAGGCCGGCGCCCAGATTCGGTCCTGCCCTCAATGCGGCGATGACTTTGGTGTCGGCCCAAATACTAACCATAGCAAAAAGGCGATTTTTTGCTCCGCCAAATGCCAAAACGCTGCGGCCTATGAACGTCGAAAAAAAAAGCGCCCGTGAATGAAACCTTGTCGCAGTTTTGTCGCATGGAGACGCGGCAAGCCAATCGGAATCGTTGGAAATCGGCAGAATTAAATCGCAACATATGCCACAAGGAATGGGAGCTAAATTGCCCCAATTTTACCTCTAACTTATTGAATTAAAATGGCGCGCCCGGCAGGACTCGAACCTGCAACCTGCGGATTAGAAGTCCGCCGCTCTATCCGGTTGAGCTACGGGCGCTTGGACGCGGTTGATGTACCGCAACCTGATTTGGAAAGCGACCTTTCTCCCCAAACGCCGCCTCGCCCTTCGTCAGGCTCAGGGTGAGGCTAAATGCTTTCGATAGGTTGGCCTCATCCTGAGCCTGACGAAGGATGAGGGTCGCGCCGGCACCGAAATCGCGCCGTCCTTCTTAATGGGTCCAGGGCTGGAGCCGGTGGAAGGCGAAATTGTCCGCATAGGCCTTGGGCTTGATGCGGCGTTCCTTCGGCGGCTGGATCGTAAAGGTATAGCCCTTCCTGCGGGCATGCGCGACCGCCGCTTCCATGGTGTCGAATTCCAGCGTGACCTGCTTTTGCGTGTCGGCCGAGCCGTTCCAGCCGATCACCGGATCCGGCGTCGACCGGTCCTGCGCCACGAACACCATCAGCCATTCCCTGGTCTTCGCCCGGCCCGACTGCATCGCCGTCTTGGCCGGCTTATAGATGCGCACGTGCTTTGCCATGACCCGCTCCCGCCTCCGAACAATTCCGGCGGTTACCCGCCAACCTGAACGCCGGCCCATTTCTCGACATGCTTGATCAGTGCGATCGAGATTTCGTCCCCGGTGCCCTGGCTGACTGCATAATTCAGGAACTGCAACACCATGCTGCCGAGCCACATGGGGACGCCCTGGGCGGCGGCCTCCTCCATACACAGCCTGACGTCCTTGTGCAACAACCGCTGCTTGAAGCCCTTGGAGAAATCGCGCGTCAGGACGGACACCGGATAACGCTCCTCGGTGGCGCTGCTGCGGCCGCTGCTGGCATTGATCACGTCGAGCATGACCTTCGGGTCGACCCCCGCCTTGACGCCCATCACCAGCGCCTCCGCCGCGGCGATGTTCGCCGTCGCGGACAGGTAATTATTGGCGATCTTCATGGTCTGGCCGAGCCCCGCCGCGTCGCCGAGATAGAACGGGTTCTTGCCGATCGCGCCGAATACCGGGGCGAGCCGTTCGGCCACTTCCTTCTTGCCCGACATCATCAGCGCGAGCGTCCCCGCTTCGGCCCCGGTAACGCCGCCGCTGACCGGGCTGTCGAAGGGCGTGATGCCCGCCGCATCCAGCGCCTTGGCCACCTTGCGCGCCATCACCGAGCCGGTGGTCGAGAGGTCCACATAGGTCTTGATGGCGCCGCCGTGGATCAGCCCGTCGGGCCCAAGCGCCACCGCCTCGACCACTTCCGGCATCGGCAGGCAGACATAGACCGACGGCGCCTGGTCGGCGACGTCCTTCGGGCTCTTCGCCGCCGTCGCGCCCTTGGCGACGAAGGGGGCCATCGCCTCCTCGCGCACATCGTAGACGGTGACGTCGAAGCCGGCGTCGACAATGCGGTGGCACATCGGGCCGCCCATATCGCCGACGCCGACGAAGCCGATCTTGCCGAATTCGCTGGCTTTTGGGCCGGTCGCCGGCGTGATCTTGGGCAGCGTTTTGCCCGACTCCTTGACCTCGACCCCGGCCCAGTCCTCGATCAGCCGGATCAACCCGATCGACGGCTCGTCCCCATGGCCCTGGCTAACCGCGAGGGTCAGGAAATTCCGCACCGCGTTGGCGACCCACATGGGGACGCCCAGCGCCTCGCCGGTCTGGGTGCACAGCGTCAGATCCTTGACCAGGAGCCGCGCCCGCATCGAGACGAAATCCCGCGGCAGGACGTAGACCGGAAATTTGGTTTCGGTCGAATTGTTGCGGCCGCTGCTGACATTGATGACGTCGAGCATCACCTTGGCGTCGAGTCCGGATTTGACGCCCATCACCAGCGCTTCCGACGCGGACAACGAACTGGCTGCGGACATGTAATTGTTGCCGACCTTGACGATGTTCGCCATGCCGGGTTCGGCGCCGATATAAAACAGCTTCTTGCCGATCGTCTCGAGCGCCGGATGGACGGCTTCATAAAGGTCCTTCGGCCCGGACGCCATGACGGCGAGCGTCCCTTCCGTGGCACCGCGCTTGCCGCCGCTGACCGGCGCGTCGAGCATCGCGATACCCTTGTCCTTCAGCCGCGCGCCGATGTCCTTCGCCATCACCGGGCCGGTGGTCGACAGGTCGACAACATTCTTGATTGTCGTGCCGTCGCTCAACCCGTCGGGCCCAAGCGCCACCAGCTCGACCACGTCTGGGGTCGGCAGGCTGAGCAGCACCGTTTCCACCGTGGAGGCGATCTCCGCCGGGCTCTTGGCCGCGATGCCGCCCTGCTCCACCACGCGGGCGAGCGCCGCTTCGTTGGTATCCAGGACATGCAGCGTGTATCCCGCCTTCAGCAGGTTGAGCGCCATCGGCCCGCCCATCATGCCAAGCCCGATGAAGCCCAGTGTCTTGTTCGTCATTTTTGTCTCCTCCCTGGGTCGCGAAATATCAGCGGCCCACGCCATTCCATCATTCCCGCGAAGGCGGGAACCCATGTTGATCCTGTAATCCGGATTCCGGATCGGCGCGTTGCGCCGTCCGGAATGACGACAAATCCGATTGCCAAAATCCTCTCACAGGATCGCCCGCCGCGCTAGCGCCCCTACGCCTGCTTGTCGAAGAAATCCTTGGCGACCCGGAAGGCCTCAAGCCCAACCGGGAAACCCGCATAGACGGTGGTGTGCAGCAGCACTTCCTTGATCTCCTCCTTGGTCGCCCCGTTGTTGAGCGCACCCTGGATGTGGTTCTGCAATTCGTCCCGTTTGCCGAGCGCGGCCAGCAGGGCGACGCTGAGCATGCTGCGCATCTTGCGTTCCAGCCCGGGCCGCGCCCAGACCTGTCCCCAGCCCACTTCGGTGGTGAGCTGCTGGATCGTCAGCATGAAGGGATCTTCCTCGCCTTTCGCAAGCGACCGTTCCACATGGGCGGCGCCCAGCACTTCCTTGCGGAGCGCCACGCCCTTTTCGAACATCGCATTGCGGTCGAACTTCTCATCGGCCATGGGGGCATCCTCGTTCTGATGTCGGATGTCCCACTATGGCGGATCGCTGACGGGGCGGCGAGCCGTCCCGCATTCCGGGGAACGGGATCAGCGGCCGGTCGCGTCGAAGAAGCGGTCGATATCGTCGGTGTTGTTGTAGAAATGGACGGACGCGCGGAGGAAGCCGTCCTTGAAACTGACGAGCACGTCCTTGCGCTGCAGGTCCGCTACCAGCGCCTCGTGGTCGACCCCAAAATCGAGGCTGACGACGCCGGCCCGCTGATGCCAAGGCCGCGGCGTGCGCACCCGGATGCCGCGCGCATCCGCCTGCTCGATCAGGTAGGTCGTGAGCTCCCTGACCCGCGCCTCGATGTTTTCCAGGCCGATCTCCTCGATATACTCCGCCGAGCGCCGCTGCACCCAGATGCCGAGGAAGTTGGGATTACCGTATTCGAAACGATGGGCATCGCCCGCAAGCTCCGGGCTCTCCTGGAACCGATCGTTCGACGTGAAGCTGAACTTTGCCGCGTAAGGTGGTGTTATTTCGGAGATAACGTCGTCCCGCACGACCATGAAGCCGGCGCCGGTCAGGCTGAACTGCGCCTTGTGACCGCCGGCGATCACCACGTCGGCGCCGAGATCCTTCAACGGCGTCGCCAGGATTCCGACCCCCTGAATGCCGTCGATCACCAGCCGCGCGCCGGCCGCGTGGCAGAATTCCGCCAACGCCGGCACGTCCTGGCGGAAGCCGGTGCCATAGGACACCCAGGACGCGGACACCACGCGGGTGCGATCGTCGACAAGGGGCCGATAGTGGTCGAGCGACAGCACGCCGTCCTCGGCCGGTTCGGCCATGCGCACCTCGATGCCTTCGTTTTCCAGATAGCGCCAGGGGAAGGTGTTGTTCTCGTGCTCGGCCGCGCTGATCACCACATTTTCGCCCGGCTTCAAATCGAAACCCTTGGCGACGATATTGATACCTTCCGACGTGTTCTTGATCAGGGCGAGCGATGACGACGGCGCGCCGAAGACCCGGGCGACGGTGGCGCGGCATTCCTCGATCGGATCCATCGAGAACGCCGTCTGCCCGGCGTTCGTATCGACGTCGCCCAGCCATTCCGCCATCGCCTCGGCAACCCGGCGTGGCAGCAACGCCTTGTTGGCGAGCGCTAGATAGGCGAAGCGCCCGGTCGCCGGGAAGTCCGCCCGCAACGCCGCCCAATCGGGCTCGTTCCGGCCGCTCTCGATCGCCGGTTCTCCATCAACCGGCGTCCTAACGTCACTCATATCACGTGCTCCTAGAGGACGGGCATCCGGGTGGCGCGCTATTCCGCCATTCCCGCGTTCCGGCAAGCCTGCCGGAACGGCTGCTCGATTTGGTCGGGGAGACTGGATTCGAACCAGCGACATCGTGCTCCCAAAGCACGCACTCTACCAGGCTGAGCTACTCCCCGATGCCCGGAAAACTATGGACATCACCGACATTTAGCAAGCCTGCCGAATTGGGGGAAACAGGGAACAATCGTCCAGTAAATTGCGCCACCGCGATTGGACGACGCGCTACCGTGGGCCGGTCCGTGGAAAACTCGGATTGTTCGCACCCACCGATCCGTACCACCCCGGCTACCGGGACCGGTAGTGGCCTAGCACTAAATCCTCTTGTATATGACCGTCTTGGGACCGTTGCCAGTGTCCACAAGAAATACCTTGTCCCATCCCCGCGACGCGAACAGCTCTTTGTAGAAGGCCCTGACTCGATGAAATTTTACACCTAGCGCCGTCTGAATGTCGGGTTCAATTCCCGTAAAGATGCCGAGCTCAAAAAACCGGGAACTGGCTAAATCGCTGGTCACGAAATATTCAGCCCGCGATTGCTTGAGCCATTCCGTTGACCGCTCCAACGGCACAACGTCGTACAGGCGGTAGTTCGTTCGAATGTGAGCGACAATCCGTCTCGACAACTTGCCGACAGCGGAAACCTCTAACTTCCGCAGCGCCTCTTCCGAAAAGATGGACGGGACATGCCCTGCATCAACCGCGATTGAGCTTCCTTCCGGAATATTTCGGTACATCCAGTCGGCCGCAATCTCGGTTGCGTTTGGCCGTAAATACCTGAGCCCATTTTCGAAAGAAGCCGCATATATAACGGCAATGAAAAGCATCGGGACAACCGCCGACAGGGTCTTGCTGCGCGCTTCAAGGTGCGAAATACCGGCCGCCCAAAAATAACAAAGGCCGCCGACCATCGGATAGAGATATTGCAAGCTTTGCTTGGCGGAGAATGCGCCCAGCCCCATTGTGGCGGCGATCAGTGCCGCCGGGAGCACGGCGTGCGAGGTCTTGTTCCTGATGCAAACTGCGATCCCCGGCAGGCTGCCAATGAACAGCACCGGCATTCCTTTCTCCCAGGGTGATCCCCTCACCAGTAGCTCGACATGACCCAAGAGCGGAATGCCTGACGTACCGAGGTGCCCGGCTTTGGCGTGCTCCATTTCGAAATGCAGGCCGTCGAGCATCAATTCCGGCGCGATAATCCAAGCCGGCGAGCCCAGCAGAAATGCACCGATACAGACAATTGCTGATAGTACGGTCATCCTGATCATACCCAGGAAGTCGGTCTTCCCCGATACCAAGAGGATGATGCAGGCCGCGCCGATCGGAATTACAGACGCGAATGCGTTATATTTTGTCGATATCGCGAGCCCTGAAACAAATGCGCTCAAGAGCAAATAATTTCTCGCGGGGCGATGCGGGTATGTCTCCAAAAACCGCAAAGCAAGAATTAGCGACACGGCGCAAAGCACCAAGACCAGCGCGTCGGGCAACGCGTACGAACCGTAACTTAATAATGCCGGCGTCGCGAGCGCCGCCGCACCGGCGGTATATCCGGCGGGTCTCCCAAATCGGCGTGAAAGATAAACACCTAAGAAGACAATCGCGCCAGTCAGGGCGGCCAACGACAGTAATCTGGCAGGCATGACGAGAGTGCGGCCTTCCAGATAGTATGCAAAAGCGACTGACTCTTTGATATCGCCGGAACCGCCAAATACGGAATGCAGGAATGCCCCGAGACCGATAAATGGCGCTGCAATATAAGAAAAAAACGTGGGGTACCGGGTGTGGGTCGGAATGAGGGTTAATTCATTTGCGAACTTCAGAACGTTGGTGAGTACTGCACGCTCGTCCACGAAAATGGGTTGCAGGAGGAACAGCGCGTGCGGGATCAAAAGCAACATGATCGCCAATATCGCGATAAGCTTCGGTCTTGAGCAGAGCCACGATGCCATGCAAATTTCTCGCTGTGCTTAAGTGAACCTGTCGTCTCAGACCACAGTTCAGTGCGTCGCGGCAATTAAGCAATTGCGGTGACCGATCGGTACATCCGGGCGAAGAGCCGCGACGTCGGGAGAGATATAGTCCCGCGCCGCTTTCATTGGATAAGAAAACCGGTTCCGCCGACCCAGGCGTTGTTCATCCCGGGGTGAACCCGCACATCCGGGCGATGGGCTGCAGCAACGGCGCGAAGAATCCGCGAGCCTCGTCGGTGCAGTAATAGTAACGATTCCGGCCCGCCCGCCGCTGCTCGATCAAACCACGCTTCTCCAGCTGGCGCAGCCGGCGCGAGACAGTTGACCGTGAAAGCCCCGTCGCGCCGGAAATAGACGAGGCGTCATAGGGGCGTCCCTCCAACTCGCCGAGATGCACCATGTCAATCAACCCCATTTCAATCGGCGCCAATTTCGCATCCTGGCACCGCTTACAAAAAGCAAAGCGAATTTTCAGAAGCCGATAAACGAGCTGACCGTCAAACGTTTCGCTTTGAGAACTCGAACCGTCCACCACTTTCCCCTCCCGATACGTCCCACATCCGAGAGACCCTCCCGGCACCCAACAAAGATACTTTCCCGCAACCCCACGAGATTCTTATGTCAAAAAATTTTCCCGGTAAACCCTACAACTGATTGAAAATAAATTATTATCTCGGAATCTTATCGACCGGCAGAGATTCCGTCCGGGCGAATGTTCCGTAACATACCCGTGATCTACCGTTGTTCGTCAATGATGGAACTGGTCAATTCAAACGCTTCCAAGCCCTTGGCGCGGACTCCCCAGTTATTCAAAATAGATGCATCGCCCTTGCGGCGACATCACATCACCGACCCGCCGCGCATGGACGCACAGTTGACCGGGCGCGCCGTGAACACGCGAAATCAGCAGCGCCCGGCCTTGCCGGTTTATCCGGTAAGCCGTATTGAGATATAGCGCAAAGACACTAATTAAATCTGGCAGAAAGACTGAAGTGTCGCGTTGCACAACGCGCGCCTTTCAATCAATGGGGTAGACATATGCGAATTGGCGTCGCCTTCCCAACCACCGAAATCGGTACGGACCCGGCCGCCATCCGCGATTTCGCGCAGGCGGCGGAATCACTCGGGTTCGATCACATC
>CAYYBI010000190.1:0-4162 GCA_964469835.1 uncultured Rhodospirillaceae bacterium | reverse complement strand
CGGCGGGCACGTCACCGCGCGGGTAGGGGATGCGCCGGTAGGCGCCGGTATAGGTTACGCGATGGCGCGTGCGTTCCAGGGCGGCCGCGACAAGCTTTTTCACCGCGACGGCGTTTCCCATATCTTGCGCGTTAGCTGCTGAAAGCCAGGCGAAAACTGCGAGAAGCGCGAACACCGGCAAGCCGTGGGCAATGGAGAATGAAGGGAAAAACCGCATACGAAACAATACCAATTTAGGTATCCTGCCCCAAGCGGGAAGAAATCTGGGATCGCGTTTTACGTGCCGGATAATCCACCGCCTTGCCGCCGGTCGGCAGCGTCGGCGAGCACGCAAAGTATCTCGAACATCATGGTGGCGCCGACCAAGGCGGTGTTGCCGGAAGGATCGAACGGCGGCGACACTTCGACAACATCGCCGCCGACCAGGTCGAGCCCCTGCAATCCGCGGATCATGCGCTGCGCTTCGTGGGTGGTGACCCCGCCGATTTCCGGCGTACCGGTACCGGGTGCATAGACCGGGTCGAGCCCGTCCACGTCGAAGCTCACATATGTCGGGCCATCGCCGGCGATACGGCGCGCCTCGGCGATTACCGCATCGACGCCGAGATCGTAGAATTCCTCGATCGTGATGATCCGCATGCCGCTGTCACGGGCGAAATCCATGTCGTCGCGGTGAAAAAGCGAACCGCGGATGCCGATCTGTACCACCCGGCTCGGGTCGAGCAGGCCTTCCTCCACCGCGCGGCGAAATGGGGTTCCATGGGTATATTTTTCGCCGCCAAAGTAGCTGTCCGTTGTGTCGCTGTGGGCGTCGAAATGGACCATGCCGAGCGGCCAGCGGGCGGCCAACGCCCGCAGGATCGGCAAGGTAACGAGATGGTCGCCGCCGGCGCTGAGCGGCGTTACGCCGGCTTGTACGATTCTGGTGAAAAACCCCTGGAGGCGCTCCAGCGTGTCCATCAGATTGATCGGGTTGACCGGAGCGTCGCCCACGTCGCCGACCCTGCACAGTTCGTAGGGTGCGATCCCGGTGGCGTGATTGATACGCCGGATCAGGCTTGACTGATTGCGGATTTCACGCGGGCCATGTCGCGCGCCGGGCCGGTTGGTGGTGCCGCCGTCCCAGGGAACGCCGACTAGGCCAATGTCGATGGTGCTAAATTCCGTGACCACCGGCAGCCGCATGAAGCTGGCGACACCGGCGAATCGCGGTGTGGTCCCCAGATCAGGGGGCTCTGGCTTGTCCATGTCGGCAGCCACGATGGTCGGTCTCCCTTCGGGGACTGTCAGGCGGCGGCGCGGGTGCCGTGCGGGCGGTTGAAGCGTTCTTCGGCCATGCAGTCGGCGATCCGGTCGGTCGCCATCTTTTCCTGGGCCGCGCGTTCAAAGATCGCCAGCGACGTCTCATAAATTTCTCCGGTCCGATCGAGGACCGCCTCTTGGTCGCCACCCTGGGATTCGACATAGATGTCGATCAATCCGCCGGCGTTGATCACGTAATCCGGTGCATAGAGCAGGCCGCGCTGGCGTAGCATTTCGCCGTGACGCGCTTCGCCGAGTTGGTTGTTGGCCGATCCGGCGACGATCTTGGCGCCGAGTTCGGGGATCGATCGGTCATGGAGAATCGCGCCAAGCGCACACGGTGCGAAGATATCAACTTTCTCGCGATGGATTGACTCAGGCGGTATCGGCGTTGCGCCATATTCAGCGACGGCCGTGTCGATGGCCTCCTGCACGATGTCGCTGACCAGTAAATGGGCGCCATCCTCGGCGAGATAGCGGCAGAGCCGCCGACCGACATTGCCGAGCCCCTGCACTGCGACGCTCATGCCGTCGAGCGAATCGCGGTCGTATTTGAATTGAACCGCCGCCAGCATTCCCATGTAGACACCGTACGCAGTGGCAGGCGAGGGGTCGCCGCTGGCGCCGGAAGAGCCGTGCGCGTAGGCGGTTTCTCGACGCAATATGTCCATATCGGCGACCGTGGTGCCGACATCTTCCGCCGTATGGTAGCGGCCGCCGAGGCTGTCGACGAAGCGTCCCATGGCGCACAAAAGCGATTCGGATTTCTGTGTTCTCGGATCGCCGATAATTACCGCCTTGCCGCCACCATAGGGCAGCCCGGTTATCGCCGATTTATAGGTCATACCGCGCGAAAGCCGCAGCACATCACGCAGCGCATCGGCCTCGCTGTCAAAAGGCCACATGCGGCAACCGCCGAGGGCCGGGCCAAGGTTGGTGTTGTGGATTGCGATAATAGCGCGGAGCCCACTCTCCGCGTCGCTGCAAAAAACCACTTGTTCGTGGTTATCGAATTCAGGCGATTCAAATATAGGCATACATTTCACTCCGTCCGACTATCTATTCCCCCATTTCGCATGTACCCATTCAAGACCACTTGATGACTTGAAGATTGTTATTGTCTTTATTACACGAGTTTTATATCTACGTTAATCATACCAAATTACCAGGTATTTTTTCCTGCTTTGTTTACCATATAATTATTACAAAATTGTGTTGCAGGGGTCCGATGGGTTCACTTGTTACCAGCCGGACCGGCCGGCTCAGAGTTGGTGATGTGGACTATCGGCGGTATACTGCGCTGAGGTTGAGGAGAACGGCATGTCGATGGTTGAAACGGTACGGGTGTTCTGGCGCCCTGGGTGAACGAGTTGCTTGCGTGCGAAAGAGTTTCTTTCGTCTCAACAAATCGACCATGAATCGGTAAACGTCGAGGATGGCGCCGGCATGGACTTGCTGCGCGACCTCGGGGCTGATTCGGTGCCTGTCGTTTCACGCGGCAGTCAGTTCGTCTATGCCCAATCGATCGGCGATGTCGCCGACTTCCTGGGCCTCGATGTGGATGCCGGCCCGACGCTAAGCCCGCCGGAACTGATGGATAAGCTGGATATGGTGCTCGCGGCGGCGCAGCGGTTTTGGCGGCAGATGCCCAACGACGCCTTGACCCGCAAACTGCCGAACCGTGACCGCAGCTATCGTGTGTTGGCGCATCACATTTTTCGAATCCCCGAGGCGTTTCTCGAGATGGCCGACGGGGCTACCCTGACCTACAAAATGCTGACCACCAAGCCACCCGAGGATATTCAGACGGTTGAGCAGGTCACGGCGTATGGTCAGGAGGTTCGCGATCGGCTGAAATCCTGGTGGCGCGGGCTGGAGGACGTTACCGGTGAACAGCGCGTTCCGACCTATTACGGCGAGCAACCGTTGCACGAGGTGCTGGAACGGACGACATGGCATGCGGCGCAGCATGTGCGGCAAACCATGATGATCCTCGAGCAATTGGGCATCAAACCCGAGCAGCCGCTGACGGCCGACGATTTGGCGGGATTGCCCGTGCCCGAGAAGGTGTGGGACGACGAGCCCGGAGCGTCGGCGGAATAAGGTAAAATACCTTATATCAATATGTTATATTGAAATGCTGAAGTATGACATTGATACAGAGTAGCTCTAAATTTCCTATAAAATTAACCTTTGATTAAGATTCGTAGCGCACCCTTTCGGCTGCAATCCGTGGTGTAAGCGGACGGTCCAAAGGGTGGGAGAGACCATGCGAATTTTGATGATTGTTGCGGTAGCGCTCTTGGCGAGCGCTTGCGCAGAGACGCCGATGCAGGGCAATTCGAAAGGGTTCCTGCCAAAAAATGATGAAAAGGCCGGCACCAAGCAGGAGGTGACGAATTACGCCACCAGGCTGTGCGCGCGTCACAAACAGAAGCCGGATCTGGTTTCGGACAACAAGCGCTCGCGCTCCAAATCGGTGCGCCAGGCGTGGTTTCAATGTGTCTAAAGCGGCATGCCGGCCGGAACTCTTAGGCTTCGATCCGATTGTCCCGGCCGGCCGCTAAGACCTTTTTTACGCATTCAGACACATAATTCCGGACATCGTCGCCATGTGCGACCACTTTTTCGGTATGGGGTCTGCGTATGAAAGTCATTCTGTCTATCGTCGCTGCTGGCGTTCTTAGCGCCTGCGTCAGCCTGGATGGCCCAATCGGGCCGGCGGGCAATAGGATTACGGTCGAGTACGATACGAAGACCGGCAACGCGCAGGAAGCCAGAAAATATGCCGCCGATCAGTGCGGAAAGAAGGGCAAACAGGCTAACTTGGTAACCGACAACCCGAAACCCTTCAATATCC